>JABDQB010000158.1 GCA_013042495.1 Gemmatimonadota bacterium | reverse complement strand
CGAAAGCCGGGTCCCGGCCCGGTCGGCGCAGCCGGTCGCGCGATGCGCGGGAGGCGCGGGAGACGGACATGTCACGTGAGGCGCCGCCGTCGGTCGACGAAGACAGGCTCCGCGCCGCGTACGAGCTTCTTCGATCGGTAGTGGCCGAGAAGGCGGCTCGCACCGGATCGGTGCGTGATTCCGAGGTGAAGCGGCAGATGGTGGAAAAGGACCCGAACTTCGACGAAGCAGCCCTCGGCTTCCGGAAGTTCTCCCGTTTCCTTCGCCAGGCGCACGATGAGGAGGTCATCAACCTCGAGCGAACCGGCGAGGGCAACTACAAGATCTCCGCGGTGGCCGGCGGCGACGCCGCGACCGGCGAGGCTCCCGCGGCCGGTGATTCCGGGGATTCCCGGGAGGAGAAGGGCAAGACACGCGGACGGCGGGATCGAGGAGACCGCTCCAGCGGGCGCCGGGGGCGTGGTGGACGAGCGTCCGACAAGGACCGCGACGAGCCGACCGCGGCACCGTCCGATAAGGAGACCGTGAAGTCTGCCGAGCCGGTGGCCGAGGCCCCGGGCGCGGATGTCGAGAAGCCCGTCGCCGACGCTCCGGTCCCCGAGCCGTCCGAGACGGCGGGCGAAGCGGCTGCGGCCCCGACGCGGCTGACGGGACGGAAGCGTCGTTCCCCGAAGCCGAAAGCCGGTAAGACGATCGTTCCCGGTCCGGTGGATTCGCCACCTGCAGCGACGCAGAAGGAACCGGAGAAGAAGAAGGATTCCGCGCCAGCGCGGCCGAGTACTCGCACCATGGGGCGCTTCCGCAGAGGTTCGCGGGCTGCTGGAGCGGCCCCGGCCGGTGGCGCGAATGGGACGGCGACCGCCAGCGGCAGCGAGACGCGACCCGAACCGGATGCGGCGCAGGGCACCGCACTTTCGGACGGGCAGGCGGACCTGGGGGAGAAGATGGCGCGTGGATACCAGGGGGTCGGCCGCCGGACGGCCGAGCGTCTCGTCGAGGAGTTCGGGGATCAGGTGCTGGACGTGATCGACAACCAACCCGGGCGGATCGAGAGTATCCTTCCGAAGGGCAGGGCCCAGGCGGTGATCGATGGCCGACGCGCGGAGCGCGAAGGCGGCGACGGCTAAGCCGGCGTTGCGACTCGATGTCGAACGACGGTAGACGGAGGAAAGGGGCGCTTCGAGCGCCCTTTTTCGCGCGTCCTGCCAGCGCGGTGGCGCCGGAGCTGCTCGGAGCGCTGCTTGTGTCGGAGCTCGGCGGCGTGCGGACGGCGGGCCGAATCGTCGAGGTCGAGGCTTACGAGGGTCCGGGAGATCCGGCCTCGCACGCCGCTGCCAGAATCGGTCGTACCCGTCGCAACGAGGGCCTCTTCGGTCCGCCCGGCACGGCTTACCTGCACCTCAACTACGGCGTGCACTGGTGCTTCAATGCCGTGACCGACGCGGAGGGCAGTCCTCACGGCGTGCTCATACGTGCGCTGGAGCCCGTGCAGGGTCAGGACCACATGCTGTCGCGGCGGGGACGCGACGAGCTGACCAGCGGGCCGGCGCGGCTTACGCAGGCCCTGGGGATCGGGCCGGACCTCCAGGGTCATCGCCTGGACGAGCCGCCCGTGTGGATCGAACGCGGTGCGCCCCTGCCGGAAGGTTCCGTCGTCACCAGCACGCGGATCGGAATCACGCGGGGAGCGGATCTTCCGCTGCGATTCTACGATGCACGCAGCCAGTGGGTCTCGCGGCGGTAGTGGCCCGGCTGCCGGAGCAGGTTTGACGAACCCGGCGCCACCCAGTTTCTTGCAAGCGGCCGACACGCATCGCCATGGGAGGAAGCCATAGAATTCGGGGCCCTGTCTCTACTGCCGCCTTTGCTGGCGATCGGACTCGCGATCTACACGCGCCAGGTCTACCTGTCCCTGGCGGCCGGTATCTGGATCGGCTGGACGATCATTCTGGGGTGGAACCCGATCGCCGGCCTGGCCGGCGCCGTAGACGCCAGCGTGCCGACCGTGCCCGATCCCGGCAACGCGCGGGTGATCATGTTCACGTTCGCGATCGGAGCTTTGATCGCTCTCGTCGAGGCGAATGGAGGCGTACAGGGGTTCGTTCGTTGGGTCGAAGAGCGCCGGTGGGTGGACGACGGCCGAAAGGCGCAGGTTCTCGCCTGGTTCCTCGGTGTCATCATCTTCATCGAGTCGAACATCACGGTGCTCGTGGCCGGATCGATCGGCCGTCCCCTGTTCGACCGCTACCGGGTGTCGAGAGAGAAGCTGGCCTATCTCATCGATTCCACGTCCGCTCCGGTGTGCGTTCTGATTCCGTTCAACGCCTGGGGCGCCTATATCCTGGGCGTTTTGGCAACTCTGGGCATCGCGGACCCGGTTCCGGTCCTGGTGGCTTCGATTCCCCTGAACTTCTATGCCATTGCCGCCTTGATCCTGGCGGGGATCAGTGCGTTCAGGCAGGTGGACATCGGGCCGATGAAAGCCGCGCAGGCGCGCACCGCGGAGGGGAAGCTGCACTGGGATCACTCGGTCGCGCTGGCGGATCCGGAAGACATGGCTCCCCCGCCTCGCGAGGGTATGCCCCTGCGCCCGGTGAACATGATCGTTCCGATCGCGGTCATGGTCCTGATGATGCCGGTCTCGATGTATGTTACGGGCGAAGGCGACATCATGGCGGGCTCGGGCTCCACGTCCGTTCTGTGGGCGGTCGTTTCGGCCGTTGGCGTGGCCTGGGTCCTTTCGCTGGGGCAGCGCCTGCTCGACCTGGAGGCGCTGAGCCGGGCCAGTCTGCAGGGCGCCGGGGCTCTGACCGGCATGGCCCTGGTTCTACTCCTGGCCATCACGCTTGCGGCGGTCACCGTCGAGATGGGAACGGGCGCCTACGTCGCAGGAATCGTGGGAGGGCGAGTGCCGCTGCCCCTCCTTCTTCCTATCCTGTTCCTCGTGGCCGGGGGGATCGCCTTTGCCACCGGCAGCAGCTGGGGGACCTTCGGAATCATGCTTCCGATGGCCGTACCCGTGGCATTGACGCTGGGTTTGCCGCCGACCCCCTTCATCGCCGCCGTGCTGTCCGGGGGCATCTTCGGAGACCACTCCAGTCCGATCAGCGACACCACCATCGTGTCGTCGCTGGCCTCGGCTTCCGACCACATCGAACACGTTCGGACGCAGATTCCCTATGCCGTCCTGGCCGGGAGCGTCGCCATCCTGGGGTTCGCGCTCACAGGCGCGTGGCTGGCCCTGTAGCGGTTTCGTTTGACCGGTAAACAGGGGGTGGTTAGGTTCACGGTGGCGGATGTGAGGCGTGTTTTTTGAGCCAACACAAGGGTGTGAGAGCCATTGTCTTTCGGCGGACGCCAGGCCCCTGAGGGAAGGCGGAGAACCGGGAGGAATGGCGAACCGTAGCTGACGGGTCTCACAAAAACCCCCTCATGTCAACCGTTAGGGGCGACCCGCGGGTCGCCCCTTTTTTATGTTTCGAAAGGAAGATCCGATGCCGATCGCCCGCGTGACCCGGCGGGTGCACTTCTCCGCCGGACACCGACTCCACAATCCCGACCTGTCGGACGAAACGAACCGCGACACATACGGCCTGTGCAACAATCCCACGGGGCACGGACACAACTACGACGTCGAGGTGACGGTCGAGGGAGAGGTGGACCCCGAGACCGGCTATGTGATGGACCTGAAACGCCTCAAGCTCCTTCTCGAGACGAAAGTGCTGAGCGACGTCGATCACGCCAACCTCAATGTGGACGTCGACTGGCTGGCCGGCGTCATTCCCACGACCGAGAACCTTGCCGTCGCAATCTGGAGGCGGCTCGAGAACGGGCTCCCGGGAGTGAATCTCTTCGCAGTACGCCTGTGGGAGACGGATCGGAATTCGGTCGAGTATCGCGGCCAGTGAACCCAGGGGAGATGACACCATGACGGACGGAAGTGAGCGACCGGATCTCAGCCAGATCGCGTACGCCGATCTCGTTCGCGAGCAGCTGCGCCGCCTCGGCGAAGACCCCGATCGTCACAGTCTTCTCGGAACCCCGGAGCGGGTCGAGAAGTCGATGATGTGGCTCACCCGTGGATACCGATCGACGGTGGCCGACGCGATTGGCGAGGGGGTCTTCATGGAGGAGCACGACAATATGGTCCTCGTGAAGGACATCGAGCTCTATTCCCTGTGCGAGCACCACATGCTCCCGTTCTTCGGCAAGGTGCACGTGGCCTACATCCCGGACGGCAAACTGCTCGGATTGAGCAAGGTGCCGCGCGTCGTGGATGTGTTCGCGCGCCGACTGCAGGTGCAGGAGCGCTTGACCGACGAGATTGCCGATGCGATCGAGCAGGCAGCGAATCCCAGCGGCGTTGGGGTCGTGATCGAGGCCTACCACCTGTGCATGATGATGCGCGGAGTCGAGAAACAGAACAGCAAGACGATCACCAGCGCGGTGCGCGGCCGGTTTCGGTCGGACAACCGCACTCGCGAAGAGTTCCTTCGCCTCGTCCTGGCGCCGCAGTTCATTTCCTGACGCCACCGGGGCCAACCATGCTGCTGGAGCTGTCCGAGATACTGGCCTGTCCCGTGTGCGGGCCACCACAGGTCATGGTGGCCGTGGCGCACGAGTCGGTGGGACGTCGCGTGTCCCAAGGGTTTCTCGGCTGCCCGACCTGCGATTCACGATTTCCGGTCGAGGACGGTGTGTTGTACCTCGATAGGCCGGGATCCGGCGAGTCGCGGGAGGCGATCCTCGCATCCGGAGTTGCCCTTTCTCCCGACGTGGCGATGTGGGTAGGCGCGGTGCTCGACGTGGCCGCGGGCCGCGGTCCTCTTCTTCTCGCGCGGGAGCTTGACGAAATCGCGGATGCGGTCGCCGGTTTGGCGGAGAGCTGGGAGGTGGTGTCGCTCAACGACGCGCGGGCGGAGCGACCGTCGGGGCCCCCCAACCTCAGCCGGATCGTGGTGTCCGAGGGTGGATCGCCACCTGTGCTCGCGGGGCGCTGCGGTGCGGCCGCACTGGCCGGCGATCCTGGGCCGGATCGAATCCGAAGATTCGCCGCCGCGCTCCGGCCCATGGGACGGCTGGCGATCGTGGCTCCGGGCCCGGGAGTCGCAGCCGCCATGCGGGAGGCCGGGCTCGAGGTGATGGCGCCGGATGACCGGATCACCGTCGGCTCCCAGCGGTGCTGACACGGCGCCCCACTTCGTTGCCTCAGCAATTCGGCGCATCTAGTTTTGCGAGTGCCTCCGCGTTCGAGCGGGGCCACATAAGTCACGAACCGAGGACGAGCCGAATGCGCCTTCAGACGAGAGCGTTTGCCATGGCCGGCGGAGCACTGGCCAGCGCTGCCGTCTTCATGGTGACTCTGCTCGCGTT
>JABDQB010000157.1 GCA_013042495.1 Gemmatimonadota bacterium | reverse complement strand
GTCTCCATGTGGATGTAGTCCATGTCCGCAACCGACGTGCCCACGTCCTCGGCCGTGTAATAGCGTCCCGCCAGCGACTCGACCGCGCGGCCATGCGCCCGCATGACCATCTCGCGCTGCGTGGTCCGGTTGTCGCCGATGATGACCGCCTTGCCACCACCCAGGTTCAGCCCCGCCACGGCCGCCTTGTACGTCATGCCGCGAGACAGCCGGAGTACGTCGATGAGCGCATCGTAATCGGAGTCGTATTTCCAGAACCGTGTACCACCGAGGGCGGGTCCCAGTGCGGTATTGTGTATGGCTATGATGCCCCTGTATCCGCTGGATGGGTCGTACGTGAAGACCACCTGCTCGTGGTCGTGCCGGGACATGAGATCGAACATCTCACTCCGACCGTCCACGGCTTCAGCGACCTTGTCAGCGTAGCCGGTTTCCGTGCTCACTTGTCGTTTCCTCTCTCCAGATAAAGTTCCCGCGCTATAATGATGCGGTGAATCTCGCTGGTGCCTTCGTATATCTCCGTGACCTTCGCGTCGCGGAACAGTCTCTCCACCGGGTATTCCCGGCTGTAACCGTAGCCACCGAATATCTGGACCGCTTGCCGGGTCACCCAGGTCGCCGTCTCGCTGGCGTGCAGTTTCGCCATGCTCGACAGTTTTCGCTTGCGCGGCTCGTCCGCATCATATGCCAGCGCAGCCCGGTACAGGAGACCCCGTGCCGCTTCGACGCGGGTCGCCATGTCCGCCAGCTTGAACTGAATACCCTGGAGTTTGGAGATCGGACGTCCGAACTGGACCCGCTCCTCTGCATAGTCCCGGGCGTAGTCCAAAGCCGCCTCGGCGATCCCGATAGCCTGCGCCGCAATCCCCAGCCGACCGCCCTCGAGCGCCTCGAGAGCGTACCGGAAGCCGAGGCCGGGCTTTCCGATGAGGTGCTCGGGCCCCAGGTACAGGTTCTGCAACGTCACAGAGACCGTCTCCGACCCGCGCAGCCCCATCTTCCGTTCCTTCTTACCCGGAATGTACCCGTCCGCGTCCGTCGGCACGAGGAACGCGCCTATTCCCCTGGATCCCTGCCGATCGTCCGGATCATCCGTCCGGACCATCATCAGGACCACGTCGGCCGAGGCTCCGTTCGTAACCCACATCTTGGACCCGTTGAGCCTCCAGCCGTCATCGTCCGGCGTGGCCTGCGCCGAGATTGCCGCCGCATCACTTCCGGCGTCCGCTTCAGAAAGCGAGAAAGCGCCCAGAACCTCGCCCCTCGCCATCGGCCTCAGCCAGCGCTCCTTCTGCTGATCCGTTCCGTAGCGTAGCAAGGTCTGAGTCGGAAGCGAGTTATGGACGCTCATCGACACGGCTACGGAAGCGTCGCCCCACGCGATTTCCTCCAGAACGTAGAGGTACGTGAGCATGTCGAGCCCGAGGCCATCGTACTCCTCCGGGATCAGCATCCCGAGAAAACCCAACTCTCCCAGTTGGCGAACCGGGCCCGTGTCGAACGAGTCCTCGTTCTGGTCCCGCTCTTCCGCCCCAGGTCTAATCTCGTTTCGAGCGAACTTCCTGGCGAGCAGCAGGATCTCGCGCTGCTCCTCGGTCAGCCTGGCTCCGGCGTGCGACCTACGCATCAGCGTAGTCGTAGAAGCCGCGGCCGCTCTTTCGGCCCAGCCGGCCGGCGGCCACATACTTCGCCAGAAGCGGGCACGGTCGGTACTTCCCGTCACCGAGGTCCCGGTGGAGGATGCGCATGATGAACAGACAGGTGTCCAGGCCGATCAGATCCGCGAGAGCCAACGGCCCCATCGGGTGATTCATACCGAGCTTCATGACGGTATCGATCGCCTCGGGCTGAGCGACCCCCTCCATCAGGCAGTACACGGCCTCGTTGATCATCGGCATCAGAATCCGATTGGACACGAAACCCGGGAAGTCGTTGACTTCGACCGGAGTCTTCCCCACACGCTCGCACAGGGCCAACGTGACTTCCGTCGTTTCGTCGTCGGTCTCCAACCCGCGGATCACTTCGACGAGCTGCATCATCGGTACCGGATTCATGAAATGCATGCCGATGAAGCGCTGCGGCCGGCTGATCGATCCCGCGATCTCCGTAATCGAGATGGAGCTCGTGTTCGAGGCGAGGATCGCGTCCGGCCGGGTCACGTCATCGAGCCGGCCGAAGATCTCAAGCTTGAGGTCCAGGCTCTCCGGAACCGCCTCCACGACGAGCGGCGCCGAGGCGAGGGTCTCCATGTCGGTTTCCGTACGGACACGCTCCAACGCCGCTTTTGCCTCGGCCGCATCGATGCGATTCTTCGATAATTGTCGGCTGAGGTTCTTCTCGATTTTCGAGCGCGCTTGATCCAGGGCCTCCGGCACGGCGTCCACCAGGACGACGTCCATTCCGGCGAGTGCGAAGACGTGCGCAATCCCGTTGCCCATCGTTCCCGCACCGACAACCCCCACGACATCGACCTGACTGGCGTTCATGCTTCCTCCGATTCGATTCGCAGACCTGACGAGCCGTCTCTCAAGGCTGGCTTCCGTTGGTTTCGCTCACGCAGCCGGGGCCCCGATCATGGGCTCCAGGGCGAGAACTGCCGGATCAGGGGACAGTCGGGGGGTTCGAACCGTCCAGATGATCCCCAGTACCGTAGCCACGGTGAGGAGCAAGCCTCCCTCCGGGCCGTAATCACCGCCCGTCCATAGGATCGGCCCGACGGTCGTTCCCTCGACGAGAATGCCGCCTACGTCCAACCCACTGACCGGAAGGCCGATCGCCACTCCCATGGTCCAGTTCCAAGCGAAGTGAGCCCCCGTGACCCACCAGAGACTCAACGTCCTCCAGTAGAGAATCCCGAGCAAGATCCCGGCCAGCAGAGTGTTCCCGAACGCGGTCCAGCCCACACCCGGGTTTGCTCCGTGGAGAGCTGCGAAGACGAACGATGTGGCGACGACCGCGACGGTCGGCCCGCGGGCTTGCGCCAGCACTTGAAAAGCGTAGCCGCGAACAGCGATTTCTTCGAACCACGCCGCAAGAAGCAAAAGCACAGTCACATACAGCGTCGGCGCCACGGCTGCTGACGCCCCGGAAGCGGGCGAGGACACGCGTAGCCAACCGGCGCCGGCCATCACTGCGAGGACTCCGGCCACCAGAACGAAACCCAGGACGAATCCACGGGCCCCGTCTCGCAGCGCCCGGGAGCTCACGACGAGGCCGAGCGAGGCGGGCGGTCTCGACTCCACGGCGGACATCATGACCCAAGAAGCAAGCAGCGCAGCCACGCAAGCGGCGCCGGCCCCCCACACGGTCAGCCTGCCGAGGGAAGACGGGTAGACCACGACGACCCCCGCCTGCAGAGTCAGCGTCAGCAGGAGGAGGAGCGACACGTAAAGGGCCAGCCGCCAAGCCCAGGCCCACCCCCTACCCGGCGGGTAACGGTCGACGGCTACGAGGTCGGTCTACGCAGGATGCCTGGACCCCAGCGGACGACCGCCAGCACCAGCAGCACCTTCAGGGCGTCGCCCAGGATGAACGGGCGCAAGAGCGAACTCGCGTTCAGGGACTCCCCGCCGATGATCGAAAGCCACGCGATGCCACCGAGGTGGATCACCACCAGAGCCAATCCGAGCCACAACGCTGCCCGCGGCCAGGTGCTGGAACGCTTGCCCGCCAATCCGGCGACCGCGGCAGCGGCTGGAAACGCCAGCAGGTAGCCACCCGTGGGCCCCAGCAGGTACGCCGCGCCCCCACCGGCAGCGAAGACCGGCAAGCCCGCGGCCCCGGCCGCCAGATACAAGACCTGGCTGGCGGCTCCAGCCCGCGATCCCAGGACGGCGCCCGCCAGCAGCACGGCCACTGGTTGCAGGGTCATCGGAATGACCAATCCCGGCAACGGGACGCTCAGTCGAGCCCCCAATGCCGTGAGCGCCGCGAAGCCGAGCACACCGAGGACGACGGCGGGCGAGCGGACGCCGGCGACCGCCGGGTTGACGGAACGAACTGCCTCTCGACTCATAGTCTCTCCACGCTGAGTGCCACCGCGTTTCCGCCTCCCAGGCAGAGTGTCGCGAGGCCCTTGTCCACATTCCTGTCGCGCATCGCGTACAGGAGAGTTGTCAGTATCTTGGCCCCCGAAGCCCCGATCGGGTGTCCGAGAGCGATTGCGCCACCCCGTACGTTGACTCGATCCATGTCCATCTCGAGTTCCCGGGCGTCGGCAATGGCCTGCACCGCGAACGCCTCGTTGGCCTCGATGAGTCCGTAATCGTCGATGGACGTGCCTTCCATAGCCATGAGGCGCTGCACCGCATCTACCGGCGCGAAGAACAGATCCCTGGGAGCCGTGGCGCCGACCGAATATGCCGCCACGCGGCCGAGGATGTCCAGACCGTTCGCCCTCGCGTAAGCCTCTGATGTGACGACAGTAGCGGCTGCGCCATCATTCAGGCCCGGCGCGTTCCCGGCGGTTACCGAGTGCTCCTCCACTTCCGGCGGGGCGTCGCCTCCGAAGGCGGGCCGCAGCCTGGCAAGCCCCTCCAGGGTGGTGTCCCGGCGCGGCGGCTCATCCGTATCGACGACGGTCGTACCCTTCCGACCCTCGATTTCCACGGGGATGATCTCGGCCGCGAACTCGCCGCCGTCGATGGCCGCCACCGCCTTCATGTGGCTTTCATACGCGTACTGGTCCTGGTCCTCCCGGCTCACGTCTGCTTTCCACGCCGTGTACTCGGCGTGGCCACCCATGTGGCAGCGCCCAAAGGAGCACCACAGCCCATCGTGAATCAGCGCGTCAACCATCGGCCGGTCGCCGAACTTCACACCTCCCCGGTACCCCTGTATCAAGTACGGCGCGTTGGACATCGACTCCATCCCGCCCGCAACGGCCACCTGAAGGTCACCCGCCCGAATGGCCTGCGAGGCCAGCATCACCGCCTTGAGACCCGAACCGCAGACCTTGTTGATCGTCAGCGCCGGGATCCCGTCCGGAAGCCCCGCGCCGATGGCCGCCTGCCGCGCCGGGGCCTGTCCGACTCCCGCCTGCACGACGTTGCCCATGATCACGTCCTGGATATCCCCCGGAGCCACACCCGATCGCTCGACCACACTGGCGATCGCCCGCGCCCCGAGCTCGGGTGCCTTGAGGGGTGCGAGCCCGCCGAGAAACCTCCCGGTCGGCAGCCTTCCGGCGCCCACGATCACGGCCGTCCGCTCCATGTCACTCATTGCAGCCACTCCTCGCACCCCTGTTCGCGCCGCGTGTCCGCCAGCCCCACGATCCGCCAGACTTCTCCCACCCTGGCGATCAGGAACACGTTCACACCGCAGTGCGACAGGTTGCCGTTGTAATGAAATGCGTAGGGGGTAAATACGGTCGCCAGATTGTCGTCGATCCGGATCTCCGCGGGGCCGATTCTCTCGTCGAATGCGCCCGGCTCGGCCCCTCCCACTTGCTCTATGAACCCTTCGATCACACCGAATCGTACACCGGCGACCCCGTCCCGGGCACCGGAACTCGCCATCACTTCCATCTCCGGGTGGAAGAGACCCCGCACGGCCGCGGAGTCGGCCGCACGCATGGCGTCGAACAGGGCATCCACGACCGCCCTGACCTCGTCTTCCTCGCTCTGTGCCGCCGCTGGCAACGCGAATATGCCGAAGAGAATCCCAACCACCGCCGTCACCGTCGCCATACGCCTCATCCTGTCTCCTCCCGTTCCGAACCCGTCGTGTGAGGGCGTGCAGACGCTCGTCGTCTCTACACCACTCCCGTCGTCTCGCCGCGCTCGGCTTCCGGCACCAGGGGTTGATCCCTGACGTCCGTCACGGCGCACCCGGGCCCGCCGGCTGGCGGGGCAACGGCCCGGCCCCAGGCCACAAATGGATCGTGTTCGAAGGCGAGCCACCAGCCCTCGGCAGCCGCCCGCGTAAGTATCGCGCGTTTGCTTTCGAGAGTCACCATCGGCTCGACGTCGTATCCCATGATCCATGCGAGCGGCAGGTGCGCCATCGTGGGGACGAGGTCGGCAAGGAACAGCAACTCGTCGCCCCCAAGATCGACGCGAATCGAATGATGGTGCGGCGTGTGCCCTGGCGTGGATTCCATCCTGACGCCGGGGACGACTTCCGAGCCACCCTCGACAAGATCGAGGCACCCAGCGGCGGCCAGTGGCTCGAAATTGGCCGGGATATAGCTGGCCCGCACCCTCTCGTTGTCGAGACGCGCGAAATCGTATTCGCCACGACAGACCACGTAGCGGGCCCGAGGAAACGCGGGACGCACCGTACCGTCGGGATCTCGAACCGTTCCGCCTCCCGCGTGATCGAAATGCAGGTGCGTCGCCACGACCACGTCGATGTCCGACGGGGTCACTCCGAGACCTGAGAGCGACGATTCCAGGCGGGTTGGGGCGCCTTCATTGGACACGCCGTAGATCGATCGGAATTTGTCGCTCTCCTTGTTGCCGAGGCCCATGTCGATGAGCACGTTCGCCTGATCGGTCTCCACGAGCAGGCAACGCATGGCCAGCGGGATGCGGTTCCGTTCGTCGGCGGGAGCCCTGCGCGCCCACAGCGGCTTGGGGACCACGCCGAACATCGCCCCCCCATCCAGCCATAGACTGCCGGCGTCGACCGCCCGCACCCTGGCACGATTCCCCTCGAGCTGCGGCGTCGCGGCCTCAGGCCCGCAATCCCTCCTCGGAGCCCGTTTGCGGGGGCAGAAACGTCGCCCGCCCGGCCACCCAGTCCTCCAGCTGGTCCCAGTAGCCGATACCTTGCCGATCCGCCGCTTCGAGCATCTGGAGCAGGATGACGGCCGTGGCCCGAGCGTCGTCCCCGGCGCGATGCCTGTTCACGATCTCGACGTCGTAGTATCGCGCCAACGAATCCAATCCCCTTCGACGAAGTCCCGGGAGCACCCGGCGCGCCATCTTCACCGTGCACAGCCTGGGACCCTCCGGCATCAGCGAGTCCGCCATGCGCAGCTCCTCGGCCACGAATCTCCAGTCGAATCCGACGTTGTGAGCCACAAAGACTCGACCTTCCAGCGATTCACGAACTCGGGCAGCGATGTCCCGGAATCGAGGAGCACCCTCTACCATTTCCTGCTCGATGCCCGTCAGTCGAGTGATCCATCGGGGAATCCACGCGTCGGGGTTCACGAGTGTCGTGTATTCGCCGCGGATGCGTCCCTCTTCCACGAACACCGCCGAGTACTCCACGATCCGCGCGCCTTTCGTCACGGAGCTCCCGGTCGTCTCGACATCCACAACGGCGAACTTCCTGTCAGACAGACGTATACGGCCTGTAGATGAAGTACTTTCGACAAGTGTCCACACGCCGGTCGCGTCTACGGAGAAGCGGGAGTCCTCGCCGAGCAGGTCGAACACGAGACGGGACGCCAGGCCGGGCGGCGCCTGCATCAGTCCGAACACTTCCCGGGCCAGGTCCGGCGTATCCATCGGTGCCCTGGCGACGGTCTCCAGCGCCCTCTGCACCAGGGGGGTGTGAGCCCCGAAGCGGAGCCCGTCCGGGCTCACGGATCCTCCCGCAGGATGGGCATCGTCATGCATCGCGGCCCTCCACCGCCACGCACCAGTTCGGATCCTTCGAAGCCGATAACGAATCGTTCGTCCATTCCCAACTCGACGTCGCCGGTCAAGAAGTCCACGCCGCGGACCACCTTGAAGCCTCCCTCTTCCTCCAGGGCCTGCAGCGTGTGCTCGTTGCGGTCATACGCCAGGACCTGGCCGGGGCCCACCGCAAAGAAGTTGCACCCGCTCGCCCATTGCTCTCGCTCCTGCATCGTTCGCCGCTCGCCTCCACACGGGAGGGGGGTGAGCGGAAGTCCGAGATCTTCCAGGGCACGAAACAGACTGGACGCCTCCTGCACCCCCGCCGATCCCTTGCGAATGCGGAGGACCGGAAGCCGGGTCGGGCCCATGAAGTAGGGAGGGAAGACACAGCACAGGTCTCGATCCAGCATGGTGAATACCATGTCGAGATGGATCGCGGCCCGGTGCGCCGGCAACAATACCACGATCAGGTCCGTGATCTCCGTCATTCGGAAGACCTCCTCGGCGAGCGCATCGATGCCCGCCGCGGTGGTACGCTCCGACATCCCGACGGCCAGGAGGTCATGCCGCAGAACGTGGACGTCCCCTCCCTCCACGCGAACGTTGAGCCGCCGCTCGTGGGCCCCGTCGAACAGTATGCCGGCGTTCCGCAAGTCCGGGTGCGCCCGGTAGAGGGTCCACGCAAGGATCTCCTCGCTCCACCGTACCTCGTGCTTCATCGAGGCCACCATCACCCTGTCACCGATTACAGCGGCCGAGTCGCGGGTGAAAAACAGGTTGGGAAGCGGCGGGAGCGTATATCCGGCCTCGTTTACGAGCGCAGCGAGAGCGCCCCCGGAACTCACCTCGCCCTCGATGAACAGGCGCGCGATTTCGTCCGGCGCAGCGCCGGCCGCCCGAGAACCGATGGCGCCATCGGCGTTGGCGAACAGGTACTCGCGTGCCTCCGGCTCCCTCAGGACGTCAGCCAGCAGGTCGGCCAGCTCGTAGACCTTCGCAAACCGGGCCAGAATGGCAGTAAACCGGGCGTGCTCCCGCCGTGCGAACTGCAGATCCAGAATGTCGTCGAACAGGTAGTCCGCGCGATTGGAGGGGGTGACCACGGCGAGTTCGGGCCCGGGCGTATGACAGACGACCGACCGCAGCCGACCGATCTCGCTGTGGACGGCGATCATTCGATGTCTTCCGCCGCGGACCCCGCCGCCGTGACCATGTAGCACAGGCCTTCGAGCTCCAGCGTCACGTCCATCTCGCGAACCGCGACATCGGGAGAGAGATGCAGCTTGATCGGGGCGAAGTTGAGGATCGCACGCGCACCGGCTCGGACCGCCCGGGTCGCGACCTCCTGAGCGGCCTCGACGGGTGTCGCGATTATCGCGATCGAGATCTCGCGATCGACGAAGGTAGGCTCCAATTCGCTCAGAGGCTGCACCCGCACCCCGGACAACTCCCAACCGATCTTGGTTCGGTCTGAATCGAACGCCGCCACGACATCGAATCCACGCTGTGCGAAGAAGCCATACCCGAGGAGTGCCGACCCAATCTTGCCGACGCCCAGAACCGCGACTCGCCAGCGACGGGTCAGCCCGAGGATCTCTTCCAGGCGAACCCGGAGCTCGGGAACCGCGTAACCGTGGCCGCGCTTGCCGAACGACCCGAAGTGGCTGAGGTCCTTCCGGACCTGGGCGGCCGTGGTACCCGTCGACTCGGCCAGTTCCCGGCTCGAAACGACCTTCACTTCCTGCCGGTCCAGGTTGCGAAGCCGTCGCAGGTAGCGTGACAGTCGCCGCACGGTCGAGTCAGAGATTTTTCGGGCCATGGTCTCGCTTGTGAAAGGTAGCACAAGAAGATACGTACCCGAGCGCCCATTCTCAACTCAGTCGTGAAGCGGTCTTGCCCGGTCCTTGCGAGCCTCCCCGAGGCATACGGCCAGTTCGACGAATTGCGCAGGTGTGAGCGTTTCGGGGCGGGCCCGGGGTGACAATCCGCATTCCGATAGAATACGGTTCACGTCGTCCAGGGGCAGGTCATACTCGGGAGCTGACCGCAGTATCCGGCCAAGCTGCTTTCGGCGACGCGAAAACGCGACGCGGGTTAGAGACCTAAGGTCGTCCAGCGTCTCTTGACTCGTCCGGCCGGCGTAGGGATCGACCACGATCACTGCCGAATCCACGGCCGGAACCGGACGAAAGGCCTGGCGCCCAACCCCGAACGCGACTCGCACCGCAGCCCTGGCCTGAACGCCGACCGAGAGAGCCCCATAGACCTTGTTCCCCTCACCCGCCGCGATACGCGCGGCCACCTCCTTCTGGACGAGCAGAACCATCCGTGCCGGCAGCGGGCTCATGCTCAGGAACCGGAATATGAGAGGAGTCGTGATCCCATAGGGAAGGTTGGAGATCAGCTTGCCCGGGCGATCGGCGGGCAGAAGTCCCGCCAGATCGACCTCGAGCGCGTCCGCATGCACTACGCGCACGTCGTCTCGACCACGAAACCGATCACGCAGGTCCGACGCCAGGCGGTCGTCCTTCTCCACCAGCACGAGACTCGCCACCTCTCCCGCGAGAAGGTCCGAGAGCTCTCCGTGTCCCGGACCCACTTCGAGGACCCCGTCGCTGGGGTCCGCGTCCAGCTCCGCGACGATCTTCCGCCTGATATTGTGGTCGACGAGGAAATTCTGACTGAGGGATCGCTTCGCCCGTGTCATCGACTACTTGACCACCAGCGCCGTGCGATCGTCCGCCGCGACCCCGCCGGGAGCGGCAGCCAATTCAAAGATCCGATCCAGGACCTCCTGCGCGCTGCCGCCGGAACGCTCCATGGCCATCCGGGTCAGACGCTCGTCCGACCACATTCGGTCGCTTTCGAGGCACTCGCTGATGCCGTCCGTAAACATGACGAGCATGTCCTTTCC
>JABDQB010000150.1 GCA_013042495.1 Gemmatimonadota bacterium | reverse complement strand
TCCAACAGGTGTCCTCACGTCAATCGGAATCAGCATCAAGCTGACGCTAGAAGACGCCGGAAAATAGCGAAACCCGGATTTCGCGACGCGGCTTCAAGCCCCCGAGCCGTAGTGTTTCGGGGGTGTTTTTCGGCCGCAGAGAGATGGAGAACTTCGGCTGCGCGATCCGGATTCCTGACCGGGTCTTTCGAAAGAGTCCTGTCCCGGCCTCGGCGAGCTCACGCTCGCGGCGCTCCCGGTCACTGAGGGTCTTGACTTGCGATACCGGCCCCCGGCGTCCCTCGCGAACCCACGCCACAGAGCCATTCTCCTGGCCGGGTCTGTCCAGCACGAAGTACCCAGTGAGGGTGTCGACGATTGCTCCGACGACGGGGAACACGGCGAGCGCCCAGACCTCGTCGAGCCCGCTGAACGAAGGAGGGATGCCGCCGAGCTCTGCGCCGACAAGGCCAGGGGCAACTGTACCCTTGGGCGTGGCCTCGATGTGTCGAATCGCAGCCGGATCGACGGATTCGAGCTGAGCGCTTAGCGCACTGGGCCACGCGAACGCCGTTAGCGCCGTCATGAGAGCGACCACACATGCAAGTTGAGACGGACTCAAACCTCCTCCTAAGAAAGTCGTCAGGTCTGGACCCAACGCGGAGGTTTTATGGTGGCACAGCGGCGTTCCTACAATTGGAGAGCCGTTGAGTTTTGTCGCGAGGGCGCTCTACAGATCGCCCACACTTCTCAACAGTTTCGACATTGCTGAACGCCCCGGCGACACCTAGCGTGAGACCATGTTCGCATATCGACACCCGGGGAAGACACCGATGAAGCCTGCAACCCGACCAGGTCAATTCGCGACGTGGACGCGGTGGGGCTTGGTGTTCATGCTAGCGGCCCTGCACCCAACGGTCGCGCTTGGGCAGCAAGGCGACGGCGTGGCCGCCAGCGCTGCGTACGCCGGCTCGGCGAGTAGCCCGACGTCGGCAACGGACTCTTTGTTGTGGAGTCTGAGGACTGCGGAAGCGCGTACGCGCGTACCACGAAACGCGTTGTTCGCCGGTGCGGGCATGACCGCTGTGGGACTCGTCTTCACCGTCGCGTGGGCCGCGAAGAACTGCACGAGAAGCGACGGGCAGTCGGTCTGCGCCAGAGATTCGCAACCGGGCCTCGCCGGTGCCGGAGCCCTCTTCTTCGTGTCGGGCTCGCTCATCATGTTGTCTTCAGGCATCGTCCTCGGTGTTCGGAATGGGAAGAGGCGCCACCTGCTCAAAGAGGTCGACGAGCAGCGTAAGTCCTCAGCACACTGGGACGCCGAAAGCGGCCTTCTCAGGTTCTAGGCTTGCCTCCGTTGGACCGCGAACGCCCTGGCGATGCGATTTCGAGGCTACGGACCGTTCTCGATCAAGGCACGAATCGCGGCGACGACCCGGTCCGGCACAGCCTCTTGTATCATGTGGTCCGACGTCGGCTCCGCCTCGCGCGCCACCAGCCCATCCTCGCCCAGCAGCTCGACGAAGCGGTCGGCGAACGGTTCGAGGGGCAGGCCGGTTTCCTCGTCCCTGCACACGAAGTACTCCTCGGGTGCCGTCGCGCAGTCCGCGTCCACCCGGTCGGGCAGCAGCTCGGCGTCGCAGACACAGGTCGAGTTCCCTGGACACTCAATATCACCCTCGATGTCGCAGCGCTGCGCTCCGAAGAGGATGTCGGACAGACCGAACAGCAGCCCGTACGGCGTGCCGCGCAGCGTCGGGAGCCGGCCCTCGATCTCGGCCTGGAACGCGTTGTCGTCGAAGATCGACTCGGCGAAGATCTGCATCGGCGCGCATGGCTCGGCGTGTCGGTAGTCCCCGGTTTCCGGGACGATGTGGGGCGAGATGTACGCGCTGAGCACGGCATCGTGGACGGACCCTTCGGACGGGTCTGCCTGGATCGCATTCGCGGCGGCTTGACCTGGCAAGAACGCCCGGCAGAACAGGTCCGGCACGGTCTGGGCGAACTGGACCTGTTCGTACCAACGGACCATCTGGTGGGCGTACCCAGGGTCGTTGACGTCCACCGACCACGCCCACGTGTTCATGATGAGAATCCGCCCGATCCGCTCGGGCTCCTTGGTCGCGAGGTCGAGCCCGATCGGCCCGCCCCAGTCCTGGACCACGAGCGTGATGTTTTGCAGGTTCAACGCCGCGACTAGGTCCTGCAGGTGGTTCGCATGGCTCCGCGGCCGGTAGTCGAAGGCGGACGTCGAAGGCACGTCGCTCATTCCCATGCCCACGTGGTCAGGTACGACCACCCGATATCCGTCGGCGACTAGCTCTGGAATGATGTTGCGATAGAGAAAGGACCACGTGGGATTACCGTGGACCATCACCACGGTGTGTTCGGCGTCCTTGGGGCCGACATCGAGGTAGTGGAGCAGGCCGACGTTGGTCTCGTGGGCGCACGACTCGAAGGGGTACTGACCCTCGTCCACGCCGAACGGACGAACGAAGAATGTAGACGCGTCCGTGATGCAATCCTGGATCGCTTCGGTGCCGCCAGTCCCCGGGTCTGTCTCGGCCGTGGAGGAACCGCAGCCGACGATCGCCAGCGTCAGCGCCATGACGGCCCGCCGCAGTCCCGTCCGCACGCTCAACAGCACCGGTGCTACCGCTTGGCGGCTGATTAATCGCATGAGCACGACACCGGCTCCTCTGTGAACAGCGACGTCAGCGCGTCCGGAATGCATGCCGAGTCCTCGAAGGGAAGCGACGGCAGCGCGACCGGCGAGCAGTCGTGGCAGCACAGGTAGGGCGCCTCGCAGGTGCCTGAACCGCAAGAGGCGGGCGTGCAGAACCCACCGGCGCCCCCGTCCGACAAACAAACAAGACCGTCCCCCGGGCAGTCGTCGTCTGTCTGGCAGAGGGTCCCCGTGCCGTTCGGCGTGACATCGAACGCATCGCCACCAGTGTCTCCCGCGAAGGGGATCTGGCTGAGCGTGGGGAACGTGATCATCGAGTAGTTGTGTTGGAGCGCTGCCGCGCGATGGTATTTGCCGGCGTTGCGGGTATCGTCATCGAGCAGCGCTTGGAAGCCCGCCTGGCTGGACATGTGGATGATCTGGATCTCGTCCCAGTCGCGGTCGTCGCCCAGAAGCACCCCCTGCACGATCAGCGACGCGGTCCGGTAGTGTCCCAGCTCGTTGGAGGCTCCTTGCCCGCTGGCCTGGTACTCTGCCCATGCCTCTTCTCCAGTACGCTCGGGCTCGTCGGCCCCCGGCTCGTACTGGGCAATGTCGTGGAAGTCCATGACGTGGATGAGGTCGAAGGCCGGATCCTCGAGCGTGGGCGGGAAGGTTGCCTCGGATTGGTCTGGATCCGCGGGCGGTGGGGTCGGCTCCAAGTCTGTGGGCATCACGATGGTCGTCTCGACCCCGGCATCCTTGTGAATGGCCCGTTCCTGAAACTCGGGGTGGGAGATCATCGCGAAGAAGGCGACGGGGCAGGGATACTCGACGATACCAACGTCGTCCCAAAGGATGTCGTCCCCGTCGATTTGGTCGTCGACCTCGGTGCTGAAGACCACACGAGCACCGATCGCCGAGAGGAACTCCACCGGGTTGTAGAGCGCATTCGCCTCTCTACCGGTGAGATCGGTCTCGCGGCCGTCGGCGTATACGGCCTGCTCTCGGTAGCGGATCAGGTTGACCATGTAGAACGGCCCCTCAGTCGGTGACGCAATCATTCGTTCGACCTGTTCCTCGTTGAACTGGCCTGACGCGAACAGCGCGTTGCCCGAGGGAGACTCGAGCAAGACCGTCATGTTGCTCGGGTCGTCGCACAGGTCGGTGGTGAGCTCGAGAGGCGCGGTGTCGACGTTCGTGGGACCGTCGCCGCCGCTGCCGCTCGCGTTCCCTTCGTCACCACAGCCGGATAGGGC
>JABDQB010000147.1 GCA_013042495.1 Gemmatimonadota bacterium | reverse complement strand
GCCCTCAACACGGTCTCCGGCCGCGTCAGTGGCCTCGCCGGGGCCCTGTGGCTCGTGTAGATCTACGTGGTCGCCGTCTCATTAATAAAATCGCTCCGCAGCGCCCCGCAGCGGGCGTGGCAGGCCGTGTGGATTAACTTCATGTTCTGGACCGCACTCGCTCAGGCGGGCGTGATCTTCGGAGCCATCCTGGTCGCGGCCAAGGGACATTGGGGCAAGCCGTTCCGGCGGGTGGCGGAGGCCACCGGGGCGTTCCTGCCGATTTCGCTCGTCGTGTTCCTGACCATGTACTGGGGGGCGAACTACATCTTCCCCTGGATGCAGCCCATCGAGGGACACATCAACCGCGAGTGGCTCACGCACGACGGTGTGTTCCTGCGCAACGGCCTCCTCCTGTTCTTGCTTTACGCCCTGAGCTTCTACTTCCTGCGCGTCTCTTTGCGGCCCGACGCGCCGCTGGCTGCAGAGCGGCAGACGGGCTGGCGGAAGAAGTACCTGGAGGGAATCTCCCGCGGGTGGCGAGGGGACGAAGACGAAGCCGCCCGGTCCAGGAACATCATGGGCTGGCTGGGACCCGTGCTGATCCTGGCGTGGGTGCTCGTGTTCAGCTTCCTGAGCTTCGACATGACCATGTCGCTGATTCCGGGCTTCTACAGCGTGATCTGGGGTCCGCTGTACTTCATCAGCGGCTGGCTGTGCCTCCTGGCGCTCGTCGCGGTCATCGCGCACCGCTACCGGGGCCGCTACCACATGGACGATGTCTGGGGCAAGCACGAGTTCCACGATCTGGGCAAGCTGATGTTCGCCTTCGTCATCTTCTGGAGCTACATGTGGTACTCCCAGTACCTGCCGATCTGGTACGGGAACATGGGGCGTGAGACGATCTTCTTCGAGCAGCGCCTGGACCACGGTTTCGCGCGTCTTTTCTATCTGCAGATGGCGCTGGTGTTCGCCGTGCCCTTTGCGCTCCTGCTGTGGCGCGTGCCCAAGATGAGCTCGCGCCACCTGTACTTCGTAGGCCTGATCATCCTGGTCGGTTTCTGGCTGGAGAAGTACATGGCGGTGGTGCCGTCGACCTGGCACGGTGAAGGCATCCCGCTCGGCTGGGTGGAAGCGGCGATCACGGCCGGATTCCTGGGCCTTTTCGGACTCAGCTACTCGGTTTACGCCAGCCTCGGCCCCAAGATTCCGATCCAGGAAGCGTTGATCTCGGGAGAGAGGTCCAGGGGGCCGTAGCGGCGACAGCTCGCGCCAACTAGCTGCACAAAGGGCCCGGCCACCGCGCCGGGCCCTTCTTTTTTCGGTTCACGGAGCGGGAGCGGGCACCTGCGGCGGTCGGACCCCGATTGCGCCCGGTTCGGAGGAACCGATGTACGAATCCAGGTACTGCAACTGCTTCTGGACATTCAGGATCCGCTCCACGCTGGCCCGGTAGTGTTGGCCGTCACTGGCCGGATTCCAGCGTTTCGGCCGTGGGAGCCCGGCGGCCAGCATCGCGCCCTGGCGCGGTGACAGGTCGGAAGCGGGGATGCCGAAGTAGTGCCGCGAAGCGGCTTCGGCCCCGTAGATCCCGGGCCCGAACTCGGCGATGTTGAGATGCAGATCCAGGATGCGTTGCTTCGACAGGTGCTTCTCGAGTTGGCGGGTTAGAATTGCCTCGCGGAGCTTTCGCGTCAGGCTGCGCCGCGGCGTGAGCCACAGGTTCTTGGCGACCTGCTGCGTAATCGTCGAGGCCCCTCGCGGCGCTTCGCCTTCGCGGATCGCCTTCTTCAGAGCTTCTTTTACCTCGTGCGTCGAAAAACCGTCGTGAAAGAAGAACTCGGTGTCCTCGCTGGCCACGACGGCCCGCTTGAGATTGACGGAGATCCGGTCGTAGGGTACGAACTGCCAGGCAACGGCGTCGCTCTCCCCCGCGTCACGGCGAGCCTCGCCGTACATCTCGATGAAGGCCGTGGTCCGGGGATCGTCCTCGCGGAGGGCTGCGACGTCCGGCCAGGTGATCCAGGTGAAGAGGAGCCAGAGAACGAGCGTGACGGCCAGAACGAGGGCCGCGGTTCTCGCGCGCCGGTACCAGAGAGAATCGGAGGGGGCGGACGCCTGGTCGATCGCTTGCGCGTCGTCCTTCGCCTCCGCGTCGTCGGACCCTTCCGCGGTGTCGACGGACTCCTGCTCCTTCTGACCGGTTTCGTCTTCCACGGGTCTCCCAGTCACCGTCTACCGGAGCGCCAAGTTGCTCTTCGGGTTCGAGATCGGGTCGGCTGAACGGCTAGAGCCCCGAGAAAGCTTCTTCCACGATCCGAGCCTGAGCAACGGTATGCGCGGCCGCATAGCCCTCCGCCGGACTGGCCGACGCCGGCCGGCCCACGAATCGAACCCGAATCCCCTCGCCCGCGACCGCGCGCAACTCCGGTGCGGTGGCGCGCCATGCACCCATGTTCTCGGGTTCCTCCTGGACCCACACGATTTCTTCCAGCCCCGTATACCGTCCGACCAATCCCGCGAGTTCCTCGGCGGGGTACGGATACAGCATCTCCACCCGCGCCAGGTCGACCGCTGAGGCGCTCTCCCACGCTTCCGAGCCGGTGAGGTCGTAGTAGACCTTCCCGGAGCACAGGAGCAGCCGCCGGACCGTGGAAGGATCCCGGCCGGCACCCGCCGCGGGGAGCAGAGGCTCGAATCCGCCCGCCAGGTCCGCGACGCGTGATCGGGCACGCGGGTGCCTGAGCAGGCTCTTTGGTGTCATCACGACCAGCGGGCGTCGCGCGGGACGCAGCGCCTGTAGCCTCAACAAATGGAAGTACTGAGCCGGTGTCGTGCAGTTCGCGACTCTCATGTTGTCCTGGGCGGCCAGCTCGAGGAAGCGCTCCAGACGGGCGCTCGAGTGCTCCGGGCCCTGTCCCTCGTATCCATGTGGCAGAAGCAACACCAACCTCGATTCCTGGCCCCACTTCGACCGGCCCGCCACGATGAACTGGTCGATGATCGCCTGCGCAACGTTCGCGAAGTCACCGAACTGCGCCTCCCAGAGTACCAGTGAATCTGTCGCCACCGAGGCGTAGCCGTACTCGAAACCGAGCACCGCCGCCTCGGACAGTGAGCTGTTCCACACCTGGAATTGGGCCTGCTCTTCTCCGAGGTGTTTCAGCGGCGTCCACTCCCGGCCCGTCTCCGAGTCGTGCAACACCAGGTGCCGCTGGCTGAACGTGCCACGTTCCGAGTCTTCCCCGCTGAGCCGCACGGGAACGGCCTCGGTCAGCAGCGCGGCGAAGGCGAGAGCCTCGGCGTGCGCCCAATCGATCCCCTCCTCAAGCGAATCCTGCCGACGCTCGAGCTGCTTCGCCAGCTTCGGATTCGGCTTGAAGTTATCGGGCCAGGCATGAACCGAGTCGTTCAGCTCTCGGGCCCGGACGGGGTCGATCGCCGTCATCACATCTCGCCAGCCTGTCTCCTCGGTCAGAGTCTCGTAGCCGCGCGGCTTTTCCCTCTCCACTTCCATCCCGATACCCAGCGTGGATCCCGCGGTAGGAGCGCCGATATCCGGATCGTCGTCCCCGGGGTCCTCCTCGGACACCGCCTGCCGCGCCTCGGCCAATCGATCGTTGATGGCGCTCGCCATTTCGTCCGCCGCCGCACGTTCGATCACGCCTTCGCCGACCAGTTGATCCACCCAGAGGGATCGCACGGTCGGGTGTTTCCGGATCTTCTGGTACATCACGGGCTGTGTGTAGGCCGGCTCGTCGCCCTCGTTGTGGCCGTAGCGCCGGTAGCCTACCAGGTCGACGACCACGTCTTCGGAGAACTCGAGATGGAAGTCGATCGCGAGCTGCACGGCCGACAGGCACGCCTCGGGGTCGTCGGCGTTCACGTGGACGATCGGCATGCGGAACGCTAGCGCGATGTCGCTCGCGTAGCGGCTCGACCGGCTATCCCTCGGATCGGTCGTGAACCCGAGCTGGTTGTTGGCCACGATGTGGATGGTACCGCCGTTCTCGTAGCCCGGCAGTCGAGACAGGTTCAGGGTCTCGGGTACGATTCCCTGCCCCATGAAAGAAGAGTCCCCGTGCACCAGGATCGGGAGCACGGAGGTGCCGTAGGCGTCCAGGGCGCTCTCGTCTTCCTCGGACATCAGGAGACCGCTCTCGCGGGCCATGAGCTCCCGCTCGGCCCGGGCCATGCCCTGCACCACCGGATTCACGTGCTCCAGGTGGCTCGGATTGGGGGCGAGCGAAAGCTCGAGCTCCCCCATCTGGGAACGCACCAGTTCGCGCGCCCCGACATGGTATTTCACATCGCCCGAGCCGGCTTCCGCGGCCCGGTCCTGCATTCCCTTCGAGGCCTGTCCCTCGAACTCGGCCAGGATGGCTTCGTAGGAAAAGCCGATGATGTGCGCGAGCACGTTCAGCCGGCCCCGGTGCGCCATTCCGATGAAGTACTTCTTCGTGCCGCCAAGCGCCGTGCGCCGGATGATGCGCCGGATCATCGGGACCATCATGTCGAGGCCCTCGATCGAGAATCGCTTCTGACCGAGGTAGGAGCGCTGCAGGAAGCTCTCGAAGCCCTCCACCTCGGTGAGGATCCTCAGGAGGTGGACTTTCCCGCCCTGGTCCATGGGATTCATGTGCTGGCCCGACTCGATGTAATTGACCAGCCAGTTCCACTTGGCCGAATCCTCCATGTGATCCAGCTCGTACCCGATACGACCCGCGTAGATGCCCCGCAGCTTCTCGACCGCGGCGCGCCCGGTGTCCCCCATGGCCTGGAGGCCGATGGCGGACGAGGGAATCGTCTCGAGATCCGCCCAGGTGATGCCGTGATATTCCGGCTCGATCGATGGGTGGCCGGTACGCGGCGTGCCGAGGGGGTCGATCTGGACGTTGAGGTGGCCCAGCGTGCGCAGAGACTCGACCATCGCACCGGCGGCGGCGGCGATTCGGAGCTGCTCGGGAGCGGCTTGAGCCTCCT
>JABDQB010000142.1 GCA_013042495.1 Gemmatimonadota bacterium | reverse complement strand
GTGCATTTCCGCCCCGAGAACCTCGTCATCGGCGAGGGCACGACGGTCCGGGACGCCGACGGCAACAAGCGCCCGATGGTGCAGGCCGACCTCGACGTGATCCTCGAGAAGGTCGAACACATGGAAGACGGCCGGATCCGTGCCCTGTCGAGCCGCTTCCTCACAGGTCGACCGATCGGACCCTTCGACTACCAGGGCACCCGCAAAGACGATCCGAACGACACGCTGCCCCACGAGCTTCGCCGCGAGTTGCGCGGCCTCAACGTGTTCGCGGAGTGGCTGATCCACTTCGATACGAAGCAACAGAACACGCTCGACATGGTCGTCGAGGGTCCCGCCGGGCCCTACGTCCGCCACTACCTGATCGACTTCGCGAGCACGCTGGGGACTGGGGCCGAGGGGCCGACGGCGAACTGGGGCTGGGAAGTCTCGATGGATCCGGCGGCGGTAATCCGGCGCACGTTCATGTTCGGCGGCACAACCCCGCAGTACCGGCGCTTCGACCCGAGCGAGGAGATGCCGGCCGCGGGCTGGTACGAGAGCGAGGTGTTCACCGCGAACGGCTTCCGGCCGATGATGCAGAACCCGGCCTTCCAGCGGATGAGCGTGCGGGACGGCTACTGGGCGGCGAAGATCCTTTCGGCCTTCACCGACGAACACCTGCGCGTCGCGGTGGAGCAGGGCCGCTACCGCGACGAGCGAACCGCGGACTACATGACCCGCACGCTCAGTGAACGTCGCGACAAAATCTGCCGCTACTGGTTCGATCGGGTCCCGCCGCTGGACTATTTCGTCGTACGCGCGGGGCAGGTCTTCTTCCAGGACCTCGGGCTCCGGCACGGCCTCTACGAGGGAGAGCCGCGCTACCGGGCGCGCGTGCGTGGCGTCGACGCCGAACGCACGGGCGAGAAGGCGGACTGGATCGAGCTCGACCGGACGAGCGTCGAACTCGGCGGGCACGACGAACCGTTCGTCGAGGTCGAGGTCCAGGTCGACCGGGGTGGCGGCTTCGGTCCCTCGGTGAAGTGTTCCATCGTCACGACCAGCCAGAGGGTGGTCGAAATCCAGAGGGACCGGTCATGAACCAGCGAAGCCCGCTCGAACGGTTCCTCGCGATCTTCACCGAGGTCAAGGCCGGTGAAGGCGGAACCGCCATCTTCCTCACGCTTAACATCTTCCTGATCCTCACCGCCTACTACATCATCAAGCCGGTGCGCGAGGCGCTGATCCTCTCGGTCGAGGGCGGCGCGGAGTGGAAGATCTACACGGCGGCGGGCCAGAGCCTGCTCCTGCTGGGCGCCATTCCGCTCTACGCCCGACTCGCCTCCCGCGTCTCGCGTCGGCGGCTGATCAACTGGGTCACGGTGTTCTTCGTTTCCAACCTGGTCCTCTTCTTCATCGCGGTCACTCTCGTCCGAGAGTCGAGCCTGATTCTCGGGATCGGGTTCTTCCTCTGGGTGGGTGTATTCAACGTGATGGTGCCGGCGCAGTTCTGGAGTTTCGCCAACGACATCTACACGGTCGAGCAGGGCAAGCGGCTCTTCGCGATCGTCGCCTTCGGTGCGTCCTCCGGTGCCGTGGTCGGGAGCTGGATCACCCGCCAGAACATCGAGTCCCTCGGTCTCGGGAACCTGCTCCTGATGAGCGGTGGCTTGTTGCTCGTTGCGCTGGCGATCACCTCGATCGTGGAGCGTCGGGAATCGAGGCAGGCCCGGGAACAAAACGTCGCTCCGCAAGAAGAGCCGCTGCCGGAGGGCAACGCGTTCAGCCTGGTCTGGCGGAGCCGTTACCTGCTCCTGATCGCGTTCCTCATGCTCTTCCTGAACTGGGTCAACAGCACCGGTGAATACATCCTCAGCGACATGGTGAAGGCTGCGATCGAGAAGCAGGCCGATTCGAGCGGTCTGGTCGGGGCGGCGCGCTCGGAGTGGGTCGAGGAGTCCATCGGTGGGTTCTACGCCTCCTTCTTCGGCGTGGTGAACGTCATCGCGCTCCTGATGCAGCTCTTTCTCGTGTCGAGAATCATCAAGTACATCGGAGTTCGCGTCGCGCTGTTGATCCTCCCCTGCATCGCGCTCGGCGGCTACGCGCTGCTCTTCGCGATTCCGCTCCTCGGGGTCGTTCGCTGGGCCAAGACCGCTGAGAACGCCACGGACTACTCGCTGCAGAACACCATCCGCCAGGCTCTGTTCCTGCCGACGACGCGGGAAGAGAAGTACAAGGCGAAGCAGGTGATCGACAC
>JABDQB010000140.1 GCA_013042495.1 Gemmatimonadota bacterium | reverse complement strand
GGAACAACGAGGATACCTTCTCACGGCCAGCCTTTTCGCGGTCGTCGCGGCCACGCTGTTCCTGATCACGTTTCTGACCACGCGGGAGCGATTGCAGCCTATCGAGCGGGAATCGTCGCAAGTGCTGACAGACCTGAAGGACCTCGCGGCAAACCGGGCTGTACTGGTTCTGTTTGTATCCAGCTTGCTGTTCTTTATCGGCATCGCGCTCCACCTCGCGACCGTTCCGTTCTATTTCAAGTACTATGTACGTGACAGCTATTCGCTGTTCGGCTGGACACTCAGTGCCGAGAACATGATCGGCCCTTACTTCACGGTAAGTTCTCTATTCCTGTTGTTCGGCGTCTTCGCTACGGGCCGGATCGCAAGGCGGTTTGGCAAGATCCGCGCCTATATCAGCTTGCTAACGATGGCGTCACTGGCTTGGGCGGCCCAGTATTTCGTACCGGCGGCTTCCGTTAGCACGCTGTTCGCTATCGAAGCAGTCGGTGCACTGCTGGCTGGCCCACTGGATGCGATCGCCTTCGCGATGTTCGCCGATGCGGCCGACCACTCGGAATGGAAGACGGGACGGCGCGCCACTGGCCTGGTTATGGCTGTCGCGTCTTTCGGACGGAAAGCCGGTTGGGCCGTAGGCGGAGCGCTGGGTGGTTTCATGCTTGCCTGGTACGGCTACATGCCGAACGAGGCGCAATCACCGGAGACCATCGACGGTATTCGTTTGATGCTAACGTGGGTACCGGCAGTTGCCGGCCTGCTCGGCGGCGCCGTTCTGCTGTTCTATCCGCTGAGCGAGCGAAAAGTGCGGGAGATCTCCCTGGCCCTGCAAGCCAGTCGTTGAGACGTTCCAATCAATGGGGTCAGAGTAAAAACTGGAGGAGTGTGGGGATTGGCGGGCAGCCGACCCCGGGGCATCTAGATATACCCCTGCACCAACTCGGCCGAAACGTCCCAGAGCATGGCCGCCATGGCAGGGTCTTCACTGTTGCCGCCCAGTTCGACGGGGCTGCAGTCAATAAAGTAGTAACTGCTGACAGCCATGAGGGTCGGATCGGCGGCCAGGTAACAGATGGTGCTGGCGCCTTCGGCGGGGGACTTCATCAGCATTGGCCCGAGTACGTCGCCCAGTGTTACCAGCCATTGCGGTGCATGTCGCTGCAGCCTGGTGAGTACGGGCCCCGGGTTCATGGAGTTGGCGGTCGTCGGCGTGCCGGCGAAGCGCCGGGCCAGCTCTATGGTCGTCAGGCAGTTGGCGAGCATGGACTGGCCATACGCGCGCCTGGGATCGTAGTTGCGTTCGCCGGACAGGTTGTCCCACTCGATGCCGGCGGGATCCGCCCACTTCAGCGCACTGCTCGCCACGTTGACGATCCGGCCCTGCGGCGCCGCCATGACATTGTTCATGAGTTTCCAGGTCAACAGGAAGTGACCCAGGTGATTGGTCACGAACTGTTTCTCCAGTCCGTACACCTGTTCGAGTTCGGGTAGAGCCATGACGCCTGCATTGCACACCAGGATATCCAGCGGCTCGCCACCGGCCGATAGGGCGTCTGCACACGCAACGACCGAGTCGAAGTCGGTCAGTTCGAGTTGCAGTGCGGTCGTGGTCCCCGGCACCGAACCACAGGCGCGTTCCGCTTTTTCCAGGGTTCGACCCGTGCCATACACATGCGCGCCCCGCAGGGCGAGTACCCGCATGGTTTCCAGGCCCAGGCCGGAGGTGGCGCCCGTCACCAGGGCGCGTTTGCCGGTCAGGTCCAGCCCGGCGGTCACTTCCTCGGCGGTTGCGTCAGGCGGGTAGGGGCTCAGCGGAACGCCCGCAGGGCGCATGACGGGTGTTTTGTCACGCGTCAGCGCCCAGGTTCCGGCTGCGCCGAGCGCGACTGCGCCGCCAATGATCAGATTGCGTCGCTTCATGGGCCCCTATTATTGGTGTCAGACAACAAACTTTAAACCTCTTCTAACGGGCGCGGCGGCGACCCGGTACTCCGCCCAAGGGGCGAGGCCCGCGCGCTTGGAGCGCGAATTCTTTCTGGTGTCTGACACCGGAAATCTGTGATCACCATCACGCAAGCCGCGTGGATCGCTCAACATAATGAAAGTCCGGAGTACCCGCGACAGTCGGGCGCGATCGTTGTGTTTGTGTGACATTTTATGAAGAGAATTTTTGCCTTGTTCGCGGCAGTGATCGTCGCGTTCTTGTTCGCGCCCGCGGCTGCCCGCGAATCCGACGCCATCGTGTTCGTCGACGAGCGCGTGCCGGAACCACAGTCGTTCCTGAATGAATCCCCGCCCGGGACCCGGCTGGTCATCGTTCGCCATGACGAGGACGGACTGCGCCGCGTCGAGAGCGTCGCCGGCGCCCTCGGGGATCTGCGCGCCATCCACATCGTCGCCCATGGCGAGCCTGGCCTGCTGAAGCTCGGCCACGCTGACCTCGACCTGGCTGCCATTCGGCGCGATCGGGCGCGATTGTCCGCCATCGGCCGCAGCCTGCGTGCCGACTCCGACATCTTGCTGTATGGATGCAATGTGGGCCGGGGGGCGCGCGGTGCCGCGTTCGTGTCGGCGCTGGCCGCGGCAACGCGGGCCGACGTCGCGGCCTCGAGCAACGCCACCGGTTCGCAGCAACTCGGAGCCGACTGGGTGCTGGAAGTCCAGACCGGTCCGAACGAGTCCGCGACGATCGCGAAAACGTCGGACGCGTACCCCTACCGGCTCGATCCGACCAACCTCGCGGGCGCCGGCGCCTGGACGACGTTGCACCGGGG
>JABDQB010000138.1 GCA_013042495.1 Gemmatimonadota bacterium | reverse complement strand
GCGGTACTCTCCGTCTTTTCCACCACCCTGACCGTGTCGAGCGAGCGCTGGACGGCCGATACGGGCGGATCCCTGGTCAGCCATCCGGCCAAGGCGTTCGACACGGACTCGACGGTCCCGACGGAGGACAAGGACCTCCAGGTAACGGGCCTGTGCTCGGCGTGCGCGCCGCTGGACAACATCATCATCATCGAAGACCCGCTCGGATTCGCGACCGATGGCGACAGCCGGTTTGGTGGGGAGATCACGATCACCGGATTCGGCCCGCTAGCAGGGCTGACGTTGGAGAGCGTCACTTTCGTCGACACGGACGACGACGAGACACCGGCCTACGTGCAGGTGGACGGTGGAACCGTGGCCACCGCGAGCCTCACGGGCGATGGCACGGTCGAGGTCAAGAGCGGGCTCGCCGCGTCGCTCACGAATACGATCAAGCTCGTTCTCCCACAGGGCACGTCCGGCGGATTCGACAACCTCGAAGTCTGCCAGGCCGGCGGCGGGGAGGGCTGCACGCCGGGTTACTGGAAGCAGCCGCACCACTTCGACAGCTGGCCGAGCGCGTACAATACGGGTGATACGTTCGGCTCCGTGTTTGCGGCGTGCGGAGGGGGTGACAGTCTCCAGAGGCCGGAGTCCGGGTCGATCTGCAACAAGACGCTGCTCCAGGCCTTGAAGCTGCGAGGCGGGGGCCTGAACGCTCTTGGACGGCACGCCGTGGCGGCGCTTCTCAGCTCATCCACCGTGAGCTACGACCTGACGCCAGGACAGGTGATCGATGCGGTGAACGGCGCCCTGACTTCGAACTCCTACAGTTCCACGAAGAACATGCTGGCGGACTTCAACGAGCAGAACTGTCCGTTGAACTAGTGCTCGCCGGCATCACGGAGGGGCCCGGGGACACGGGCCCCTCCAAACCATCCTGACGTTCCTAGTTCAGACTGAAATCCCAGCGTGGAGTGCGCAGCCGGACGGCGATGTTGCCGACGAACTCCGTCCGGTTGTCGCCCGGCTGGTTGGCATAGTCGGAGATGAAATTGACGCCGACATCCCAGTCCACCTCGAGCGGCCAGCGCCAATCGCTGCGCCAACGTCCTTCGAGAGCCGGCCGTACCGTGGTCTCGGCATCTCCCACGAGGATGCGGGGCCAGTCAGGCAGGGCTTCGATAGGAGGGCGATCGTCTCGGATGTCGAACGCTCCCCGGACCTGCAGATCGAGCTTGGGGCGAAGCCACAGCCCGGCGGTTGGAAACCACTCCGCCTCGAGCGAGACTAGGTACAGGTCGGCCTTGTCCCACCCGATCCCGATCTGTTCAACCGTGTAGCGCTCCCATACACGGTCTTCTTCGATGTTATTGGGCGTGTAGGCAAGGCTCTGCAGGGCGCTGAAGTTGGCGCGCAGCAGAAGACCCGGGGCAATCCGAGGGACTTCCACACCCAAGCTCCCGCCCATCTGGCAGCACGACCCGTTGTCGTTCGTCGCGTCGGCCAGGAGGCCGCCGTACACGTTGAAGCCGACCCCCGTCTGCCACCACACGTCGACCTGTCCCAGCTTATTGTATGGGGGGTCCCCATCCGTGCGCGCGATCTGCCAGATCCCCACCGGATTGATGAGCTTCCAGTCCATCGATTGGCCTGGACCACCGTGGACGCTCGATTCAGATACGGAGATCACCAGATCGTCGATCGGGCGAATCTCCAGCCGATGAATGGCCACGTAGTGCGTCGTGTCGGCCCGGTAGTCCCCGTAGCTCGCGAACATCCCGACCAGGTAGATCCGGTCGGTCCCTACCCGGTACGAGACCTCCTCCTGGCTGTAGGCGTAGTCGGACCGCAGAAAGCCATCGAGGTTGGGAAGGCCCCAGTTCCGGTACATGCTGCCAAACCCGATGCGCGCGTACCGGCTCTGGAATTCGAGGTATCCTTCCTCGACCCGGACCGACATCTCGCCCCCGAAGGCGTTGTCGAGTTTCGGCACGACCCTGCCGCCCGGGTACTGGGCATCGTTCCGGTAGATCCCGTGACGCTGGAGGCGGAAGCCCCCGGCCACCGGGCCCGCCGCTCCGTCCACGTCGAAACGAAGGTCTTCCAGGATCTTCGTCTCCGAAAACTCCCCTTCGAGTTCCGGCCTGAGGAGGTCTCGATGAGTCTGGGTCGCCAGTTCGGCCCCGGCCGCCAGCTCCAGGCCAAGGTATACCGACTGCCCAGGTGGCCCGGACAGCTGCTGGAGCTCGGGCGCGAACGAGGAGCGCAGCCGGGCCAGCCATTCCTTCTCCGCCCCTCCCAGTCTGGACTCGTCCAGGTCCGCCAGCGCGCGCGCGATGTCCATGCGGCGCCAGGGCTTTACGATCGGCGACAGGGACCGGATCAGACCAGCTGACACCCAGTATTCCAGGATCGGGTATTCCCAGCGATCGAGCGGCAGGTAGGGTGACGCGTGGAAGGGCTCCGTCGCCTTCTTCTCCGCTTCGGCCGCTTCGTCCGCCTGCGGTGCGTCCTGCGCCAGTACCACCCGCGCGGGGGCGAGTACCATCAGGAGCACGAGTGCCAGGCTCTTGGGTCGGATCATCCGGGCAACGTACGGCTGACCCGATCACCGCTCAACGCATCTCGCCCCGCCGTCCGGTCAGTCCTGGACGCCCTGAACTCTTCCCTTTGCTTGTTCTTCAGCCCGATCGCCCCTACCGTAGGTTCATCCCCACACCTGTCACGTATCCGTTCCTGCCCACCGACGGCCGGCGAAACGGAGCTCGAGATGATCGATCAGCTGAACGCGGCGTTCTCCGACCGCTACACGGTCCAACGCGAGTTGGGTCGCGGGGGCATGGCCGCAGTGTACCTCGCCGATGATTTGAAGCACGGCCGCCAGGTGGCCATCAAGGTGCTCCATCCCGAGCTCGCGGCCGTCCTCGGCGCCGAACGTTTCCTCAAAGAGATCGAGATCGCCGCAGGCCTCACGCATCCCCACATCCTGCCGCTCCACGACTCGGGAGAGGCTGACGGTCTCCTCTACTACGTCATGCCGTATGTCGAGGGTGAGTCGCTTCGCGGTCGCCTGGACCGCGAGACCCAGTTGTCACTCGAAGACACGACGCGAATCGCCAGCGAAGTGGCGGATGCGTTGTCGTACGCGCACGCGCGCGACGTCGTGCACCGTGACATCAAGCCGGCCAACATCTTGCTCTCGGGAGGCCACGCACTGGTGGCCGACTTCGGGATCGCCCGCGCAGTGACGGAGGCCGGCGGAAACCGGCTCACGGAGACGGGCCTGTCGCTGGGGACACCGCACTACATGAGCCCTGAGCAGGCGAGCGGGT
>JABDQB010000137.1 GCA_013042495.1 Gemmatimonadota bacterium | reverse complement strand
GACTGGCCGTCGAGCACGAGCAGTCCACCGTCCGGTCCCGGCGTCACCCAGTTGATGCGGCCGAAAGCCAGGGGGCCGTCGATCTCGCCCACCTGGAGGTCCGGCTCGAGTCGCCAGGCCGCTTCGGGAGCCCAGCCGGAGCCATGATTGCTCACGATCGGCACGCCACTGGAGTCCGTGACGGAAACGGTGTTTGCTTCCGTGGCCGCCGTTTCGCCTCCGCCGCCACGATTGCAGCCGCCCGAGACTACCAAAGCTGCCATCACCAAGAGTACCGGCATCCAATACGGGGATTCGGAACGGATTCGCCCCGGAGAGTCGTCGATCGTCTGCACTGCGCGCCCCCAGTCCTGTTTCAGGCCCTCCTTGCCACCAGGTACCGATAGGCCACCGGAACGGCCACAAGCACGAATAGAGTACTTGAGATCAATCCACCTATCGTCGCTAGCGCCAGTGAGTTCCATATGTTTTCATCCTGCGATTGGGCGAAGAGCACCAGGGGAAGCAACCCGAAGACCGTGGTGAACGTGGTCATCAGGATGGGGCGCACGCGTTCCAGGGTGCCCTGCAGGATGGCGTCACGGGTCGGCATGCTTTGCCGAAGCTCGCCGATGTGGTAAACGATGAGAATCGCGTTGTTCACGACGATGCCTGCCATCATGATCGTTCCGATATACGCCGTGCGCGTAAACGTCGCGTCCGCGTAGAAGAAGATCAGGAAGACCCCGATCAGGGCCAGTGGCAGCGTCAGCAGGACCACGAAGGGCGCCGCGAGGGATTCGAACAGGGCAGCCGTCACCATGTAGATAAGCAACACGGCGAAGATGATGGCCACGTAGACCTGGGTCTTTTCTTCTTCGTCCCACCCCCAGCGATCGTCTTCTTCGATCTTGTACCCCGGGGGAAGGGTCGTCGCCTCGACCACGGCATCCCGGATCAGGTCGCCCAGCTTGCGGGGCCCCCGGAACTCCCAGGCCACGGTGCGCTGGTACTGCTGGTCCTCGCGCAGAATTCGCGACAGGACGTTTCGTCGCTCCACCTGCGCCACATCAGCAAGGCGTACTTCCCTGCCGGTCTGCGACGGAATTCGAAGCTGGCGCATGTCGATGAGGTCGAAATCGCGGTACCCTCCAAGCTTGACGGCAAAGGGCAGCTCCTCGGCACCGACCCGGAGAACCTGGGTGCGGGGACGATCGCTGGGCAGGTTCGCCGATACGAAGCGCAGCAACTCTTCCACCGTGATGTCGTGTGCGCCGAGAGCCTCGCGGTCCACCGCCAGGTAGTACTCGAACTCCTTGTCTCGTTCGTACCACCGCCCGCTCGCATTGGGATCCACATCCTGGATACGGCTGAAGCGTTCGAGCCTGGAAGCCAGGTCGTCAGCCAGATCTTGCACCTGCAGGTAGTTATAGCCGAGAATCTTGAGCGAGTAGTTGGGCGGACTGCTGCCTCCTCCGTAGAACGAGGGCCCATAGCCATAGACCCGGACGTCCGCACCCGAGAACTGGTAGCTGTACGCCACCATCTGCTCCTTGATCGCCACGGGCACCTGCGTGGTCTCGAGATCCTTCGGAAAGGTGATCCGCATGAAGGCGTACTGTGGCTGGACCCATGCTTCGTAGCGCTCGACTTCCGGAATCGACGAGATCTTCTCCTCGAACGCGCGCGCCATCTCATCTGTCCGATCAAGCCCGGCGCCGCGGGGAAATGTGATGTTCACGCTGATGTAGGTGTCCTGACCCCAGAACGCCGACCACCGAATTCCCCTCGTGACGTGCTTGTCGAACAGCCACCAGCTACCACCGAGCGCGGCCACGCACACCGCCACCACGAGGATAGGATGGTCGAGAGCGAAACCGAGCACGCTGCGGTACGCGCGAATGTACGCTGGGACCCGGGGCCTGGCGGTCGCGGGGGCCGCGGAAACGCCTGAGGCCTCGGCCGAAGCCGTTTCTCTCGCAGCTCCTGCGGCCTGATCAGCCGTCCCTGCCGGTACCCCGTATACGCGCGCGCGCCAGTAGTGAATTCGCCCGGCCATCGTTGGCACGAATGTGAACGCCACGAACAGGCTGGCCACGATCGAGAAGGCTACCGCGAAGGCAAGTGGAAGGTAGTAGATCCGAAGCTCGCCCTGCAGGAACAGGAACGGCACGAGCACGATCGCCGTGGTGGCGGTCGCCGCGATCACCGGCAACATGACCTGCCTGGCCCCGTCGGAAGCCGCCTGCCGCGCGGGCTTTCCGAGATGGGAGTGCCGCTCCACGTTCTCGAGCACAACGATCCCGTTGTCCACGATCAGTCCGAAACCCCAGGCGAGGCCTGCGAGCGTCAGAACGTTCAGGGAGAAGCCGCCCAGGTAAAGCATGTTGACGGCAATGAGGACGCTGAACCCGATGGTGGCGAAGACAACGAGCACCGCGCCCATGGACCGCAGGAAGAGGGTCAGGACCAGGAAGATCACGATCGCAGCCGCCAGCGCCCGCAGGCGGAGGTCGGTGAGCTGCTGTCGGATCTCCTGGCTCTGGTCGTCGTCCAACTCCAGGGTCGCTCCCGGCGGCATCCGGGCCTCGAGCGGACCTATCGCCTCCTTTACCGCGTCCGCCACCCGCACGGCGTTCGTTCCGGATTCCCGGGTTACGAAAATCGAGATCGTGGGCTGCCCGTTAATTCTGAAGTAGGAGGTCGCGTCGGCCGTCTGCTCCCGAACGGTGCCGATGTCACGCAGACGGATTGCTCCCTCGCGCCGCTGCACGATCACGAGGTTCTCGAGTTCGGACACCCGCCGGACTCGCGTACGTACCGCGAGCGTGACCTGGCGGCCTTCGAGAACGAGCGATCCCGGCGCGCGGAGTGTCGACAGGTCCCTGATGCGTTGCTCGACTTGCTCGGGCCGGAGATTCAACGCATCGAGCTTTTGCCGATCTAGCTCAATCGCAACCTCGCGGTCCTGGTCCCCCCAGATCATGACGCCCGCGACCCCGTCAACGGAGGACAGGACCGGCTCGACCTCCTCTTCCGCCACCTCGGCAAGCCTGCTGAACGTGTACGGCCCATGAAGCTGATAGCTCAGGAAGCGCTGCTCTTCGTCCGAGAACTCGCGAGGGACGTACGGCTGTATCTGCGGATAGACGGCAGGCGGGAGCTCGTCCCGAAGCGAGGCAAACCGCTCGCCGAGGTCCAACTGGGCGAAGTCCATACGGACATCGCGCTCAAATTCGATGTCGATCTCCGCGCTCGATCCCGTTCCCCTCGGATCGGCCCGCGATGTGGACGTGATCTTGCGAACACCCTTGACCTGCTGGGCTGCGGCCTCGAGCGGCGAGGTTACGAAAGCCTCCATAGCTTCTGGCGAGGCGCCTCCCCACGACGCGTTGACGGTCAGGCGCGGGTAGTCGACGTCCGGCAGCAGTTCCACCGGAATGAGGCGGAAGCTGTAAGCCCCGAGAGCGACGAGGGCGACATAGATCGCCGCCGTCGCCACGGGCCGCTTGATGGATAGATCGATCACTCTCCGCCTCCCTCATCACCGCCCGCGCACCGGGCGCTCACAAACTCTCGACTCGCCATCAACGATCCGTCAACGCGGGCCCAAGGGCCGCGTCCGAGAGAGGCACTCGCGGCGCGCGTCCATCGGAGCCAGCAGCTACTGCCGGCCGAACCGACTCGCTCGGTGACACCAGCAGCGAATACACCACCGGGACCACGATGAGCGTCAGGAACGTGGCCGAGATCAGACCTCCGATCACCGCAACGGCCAGGGGAGCCCTGAGATCTGCTCCGGCGCCCCAGCCGAGGGCCATCGGAAGGAGTCCGAACACGGTCGTGATCGTCGTCATCACGATCGGCCGCAGGCGCAGGCGCCCCGCCTCGAGGATGGCGTGCCTCTTCGCCGCCCCGTCCGCCCGCTTCTGGTTGATGAAGTCGACCTTGATGATCGCATCATTCACTACGATCCCGATCAGGATCACCAACCCTATTCCGCTCATCGCGTTCAGCCCGTCGCCGGCAAGCGCCAGCGCAATGACGGTCCCGATCGCAGCCAGCGGCACGGATACCAGGACCACGATGGGCTGCACCAGAGACTCGAATTTCGCGGCCATGATCAGGAACACCAGGAACAGCGCGAGTCCGAATGCGAAGAGCAGCGAGCGGAAACTCTCCCTCATCTCCTCGTTTTCCCCACCCACTCTCAACGCCGTGAGCGCCGGGAGTCGAACGTCCGCCACCGCCGCCTCGATGGACTCCACGGCGGCGGCGATACCCCCTCCTCGCACGTCCGCCAGAACCTGAACCGTCCGGTTCTGCTCACTGCGACGTATCTCGACCGGTCCGTATCCCTCGCGAACCGTCACCAGCTCGTGGACCGGGACTCCCTCCAGAGTCAGTGTCATGACATCGGCCAGCGCCTGTCGCTCGGTCTCGGGCAGACGAACCCGGATGTCGATCTTTTCCGAGAACTCCGTGTACGGCCGGTCGGTCTCCGCGCCCCTCAAATAGGCCTCGATGGCATCCGCCACCTGCGTCACCGAGAGGCCGTACCGGGCCGCTGCAGCCCGGTCCACTTCGATCTCGAGCTCAGGCTGCGTGAGCTGCAGATCGATTCGCGCATCCGCCACGCGCGGGAGGTCACGAATCCGAATCATGACCTCGTCCGCCACTTCGACCAGGCTGTCCAGTTCCTGGCCCCGGATCTTGACGGCCACGTCCGCCTCGCCAAGGCCGATCGCACGGCCCAGCGAGGTAGCGCGTCCCGTCTCGATCGAAACGGCCCGCGGATCGATTCCACTGCCTCCCAACACGGATCGGAATTCGTCCACCACGTCCGTGACCCGCCGCGCTCCGTGCGTCAGTCGCACGTCCAGGGCGGCGTTGTTCAAGCCGGTAAGCTCCCGGGTGGCCAGCTCCGCCTCACGCGCGCGCCCAACCCGGCTGAACACCGCGTCGACCCCCTCCATTTCCAGGAGGGCCGACTCGAGCCGGGACGCCGCTGCGGCGGTGACCTCGAGTGGAGTTCCGACCGGGAGATTCAACTCGACACGAAACGCCCCCTCGTCGACCTCCGGCATGAGCCCTCGCGGCAGGTATTGACCGGCCGCCACGGCCACGGCCAGGGCGCCGAACGCGAGGAAAAGCACTGAACCGCGGTGCTCGAGGGCCCACTCAAGCGATCGCTCGTAGCGGACCGCGAAGGCTGAGAACCGTCGGTCGAAGGCCTCGAGAAGCGGCCGGAACACGACGGCCAAGAGCCGGCCGACGGCTCGGAACAGGTCGGAGAAGGTCATCCGCACGGAGTCCGCGATGAAGCCGAAGAACCGGGCCACCGCCCGGGCGACTCCTCGCGCGATTCGCATGGGCAACCAGCCTCCGCTGGTAACAGCCTTCTCGGTGCGCTCCCTCTCGATCACGTCTTTTTTGCGGCCCACGCGGGCCGCCATGACCGGGAGCAGGGTCAGGGCCACAAGCAGCGAGGCGAGTAGCGAGAAAGCGACAGCCAGACTGAGGTCCGTGAACAGAGCGCCAGCCACGCCTTTCACGTAGAGTACCGGCCCGAACACGGCTATGGTGGTGAGCGTGGAGGCCGTAATGGCGCCGGCGACCTCATTCGCACCCACGGAGGCCGAGGCGGAGGCGCCGAGCCCCTCCTCCTCGCGGTGCCGGAATACGTTTTCCAGCACCACGATGGAGTTGTCGACAAGCATCCCCACGCCGAGAGCCAGCCCGCCGAGCGACATCACGTTGAGGCTGACATCGGCCAGGTAGCACAGTGCGAACGCCGCCATGACGGAGATGGGGATCGCGAGCCCGATGGCTACGGGATAGCGGGGATCCCTCAGGAACAAGAAAAGCACTAGAAAGGCGAGAATACCACCGAACAGAAGCGCCTGGACCACGTTCGAGATCGCGTCGGCGATGAACGTGGCCTGGCTCGAAGCCACTTCGATCCCGACCTCAGGAAACTCCTCATGCAGTTGCTCCAGGACCTCGCCCACCTGGTCGGCCACCCGAACCGTGTTGGACCCCGCTTCCTTGTAGACAAGAAGTCCGATCGCCGGCTCGCCGTTGAAGCGGGCCACCGTTTCCCGGTCCGCTTCGCCTTCATAGATCCGGGCCACGTCCCTCAGGCGGACGACCCCGCCCCCCTCGGGACGCGCCAGAACCACATCCCCGAGCTCCTCGACGCTCTGGAATTCGCCGAGGGTCCGGAGGCTGTACCGGAAGCGGCCACGTCGAATGCTCCCTCCCGGAGCACTGTAGTTGGCGAGATCGAGAGCGTCCGTGACCTGGGCAATCGTCACATCGTTCAAGGACAGACGGCCCGCATCCACCTCGACCTGGATCTCTCGGATCGGTCCGCCCGTGATCGCGGCCATGGCGACGCCGTCCAGCTGCTCCAGCCGACGCTTGAACACCGCGTCGGACAGGTCCCTCAGCTCGGCAAGGTTCGCCCCGGTGATCGCCAGCGAAATGATGGGATCGTTGGTCGGATCGGACGTGAGAATGACCGGGCGCTCGGCGCTCTCCGGCAGCGCACCGACAAGATTGTCCAGCCGCTCCCGGACGTGGAGCATCGCGAACTCCATGTCCGTTCCCCAGTGGAACTGCAGACGCACCAGCGACTGACCTTCGCGCGACCTGGAATCGACGGTGCGGACCGCCGGAACGCGGCTCACTACGGCCTCGACAGGCTCGGTGACAAACCGCTCTACCTCCGCCGGCCCCGCATCCGGGTAGGTCGTCCAGACCGAGAGCGTCGGAAAGGAAACGTCGGGCAGGAGGTCGATCGGCAAGCGCGCGAAAGAGACCGCTCCCAGCACACCCACCGCGAGGTACAGCATGGCCGTCGCGACGGGACGCCTGATCGACAGGTCGGACAGCGCCATCAGCTGACTCCCCCGCCGAGGTCTCCTCCAACCCTCTCTTCGAGGTTCGCCCACCCGATCAAGTAATCATAGCGCTCCTGGAACAGCGACTGCTCGGTCAGCGTCAGACGGTCTATCGCCTGCTGCAGATTGAAATAGGGGATGCTCCCAAGGCGATACTGTTCGCGGGCCAGATCCAGACGCTCGCTGGCGAGCCGGACGTTGCGATCGAGGATCATGAGTCGCTGGCTGCGGCGCTTCAGTTCCTTCACCAGATCTCGCACATCCTTCTCGAGCTGCAGCTGGTCCGCCGTCAACTGTGCAGCCGCCTGTCTCTTCTGCTGGTCCGCCTGCGCCGTCTGGCGCTTGCGCGAGAATCCCGAGAACACACTCCATGACCCCTGAATGACGAAGCCGTCGGACGTATTGGCCGGATTGAAATCCAGCAGGCTCTCGTCCCGGCCCAACTCCTTGCTCCGGCCCAGACTGTAGCCAAGATCGATTCGAGGCAGGTAGCTCGACTTGGCAGACCACAGATCGGCTGACGCCGCTCTCTGGTCCTGTTGTAGGGCCAGGAGATTCGGGTTCCGCGCCAGCGCCGTTGCAACGAGAAGATCGGCGTCGAGCGGCTCCGCGTCGGGGATCCGGTCCACGTCCACCAGTTCCATCGAACCAGGGTCTGTATTCGTGACCGGCACCCCGAGGGTCACCTGCAACTGTCTCAGGGCCCGCGACAACGCATCCTCCGAGTCCAGCACCCTCAGTTCTGCGTCGCTGAGGTCAATATTGGCGCCCAGCAAATCGCTCCGGGACGCTGCCGCGATCCGGTAGCGCTGCTCGGTGACCTTGAAGTCCTGGCGGCGCGCTTCCAATTGTCGCTCCGATACGTCCAGGAGCTGCTTCTGCTTGAGGGCCTCGAAGTAGGACCGCTTCACGTCGCGGATTACGACCCGCTCCGCGGCGGTCAACCGCAAGTCAGCCGCGTTCTCTCTGGCATCACCGGCCTTTACGTTGGCGATGCGTTCGGGGTTGAGGAGTGCGAGCCCGAACGAGACCGAGCCGGAGCTGCTCTTTCGCGTCGCGGTGATCGGATCTTCCAGCTCCTGGGACACTCCGGTCGGGTCCACGAAGGTGACGGTCGTGAAGTCTGTCTGGGAGAGCGCTCCTCTCAGGTCGATCGTGGGCAGAAAGGCACCCCAATCCGCCCACCTCGAAGATGTGGCCGCCGCAGCCGCGGCTGAGGATGACTCGATGCTTGGATTCAAGGTGAGACCTGTTCGCAGGGCTTCTTCGAGCGTGGTCACCTGCTGGGCCCGGACTGGCGTTGCAGCGACCAGGCCAAGGGCTGCCACGGCGCAAAGGGCCGCGAGAGCCCCGCCGCGGCTCACGGCGCGCCTCCCACACCGCCTTCCGACCCTGCCAGGCGCACCATGGCATCATGGGTCAAGGTGGTATGACCGCCCACCAGCACGATCTCGCCTTCGGCCAGTGCGTCCGTATCCTCCGAAGGAACTACCTCGATCGCCTCCTCGTTCTCCAGACCGGTCGTCACGTAACGCCATTTGGCACGCCCCGTGCTCGCCCCCTCGGACTCGGGCTCGAACACGAACACGACTTCGCGGCGGCTTCGCTCGACGATCGCCTCCTTCGGAACCGACACGCGATCTTCGTACAACCGGCCCGCGATTCGGACGTTGGCATGCATCCCCGGGAGGATCCTGGCGCCCGGGTTCCGGAGCCTGACCGTCGCGCGTCCCACGTGACTGACTGGATCTACTACGGGATTCACGGTCACGACCCCGGCCTGAAACTCCTCGCCCGGGAACGCGGTGAACGATACCGTGGCGTCCCGGCCCACCTCGAGAGCCGCGATCTCGCTCTCGAGAACCTGCACGTCCACGTCGACGCTCGACACGTCGACCACCGTCGCGACGGAGTCGTTCGCCGCGAGGCGGGTGCCAACGTCCACCACGAGGTTGGCGACTCTACCCGAATAGGGGGCGCGGATTACCGTCTTCTCCAGGTTGTACTGCGCCTGCTCCAGACGGGCTTCCGCGCCGGCCAGGCCGCTCCGGATCCGGGCCTGGCTCTGCCGCACCGCCAGGACCTCGGGGTCGACGATAGTCTCATCGCCCAGCGTCAGATCCTGGTACGAGGCCTCCGCCTGCTCGAGGGCACCCTGGGCCTCCTTGCGGCTGATCTCATATTCGACCGGATCGATGCGGGCTATCACGTCGCCGGCGGTCACCCACGCGCCCTCGCGAACCGGGACGGCGACCACAGGCCCACCGACCTGGGCGTGCAGGGGCGCCCTGCGCAGGGCCTTGGACTGCCCCTCCGCATTGACCCACAAGACGAACGTCCCCCTTTCCACGACCGCCCCTTCCACCGGCACCGCGACGCCCGTAGCGAATGCTGATGCGGCGGCCGTGCTCTGCGCCGCGGCCCGTGCCGAATCGACGGTAGCGCTCTCGGAGCCTTCCGGGGATTCATCGTTGTTCTGCTGGAGGCGCAGGTAGATGCCGCCCAGAGCGACCGCTGCGACTACGAACACCAGTATCGTGACGAGGTAGCGCGACTTCATGGAAACGCGTCCCGGTTCAGAGTTTGAGCTTGTCGTACGGTATACACCTTGGGGCGCAAAATCTTCTGGAATGGGTGCGCGTGCCTGACATCATTATGACAACACCCCGTCCTCGGCAGGCGCTGGGTGCAAGCGCTTGCTGATCGCTCCCTTAGACTCGATACGGACGGAAGAGGTTGCCTGCCCGCAAGCTCCGCTTCGCGCCCGCTTCCTCAGACAGGTAGGAAGAAGAAGGCCAGCCCGAGCATCACGTACACCGCCAGGAGCTGTACTCCCTCCATCCAATGCGACTCTCCATCTAGCGAGACGAGAGCCATCACTCCTGTCGAGAGCACGACCGCAACGACTTCAAGCTCCGTGAAATGCAGATTCATGGGCATCGGGGCGATCGCGTAGCTCAGGAACACAAGCAGCGGGGCCACGAACATCGCGATCTGGATGGACGACCCCACCGCGATGTTCACCGCAAGATCCATCTTGTTCTTGGCGGCCATCAGGACCGCCGTCGAGTGTTCGGCCGCGTTGCCCACCAGCGCCACCAGGATCACGCCGACGAAGACACGATTCATGCCCAGGTCGTGCGCAGCCTCCTCCAGCGCGCCCACCATCATCTCCGACATCAGGCCGACGGCCGCTGCCGACAGGAGTAGCAGGCCGAGGGCTCGCCCTGCCCCGCCCCTTTGGGCATGGTCGCCGTCCGCCGACCCGTGATCCATGGCGGCGCCCGTACCGAGATACAGGTGCGAATGGGTGCGGAAGCTGAAGATCAGTCCGAGTACGTACGTGGCCATCAGCACGATCGAAATGTCGAGGCTGAGCCCGCGCTCGAGTCCGACCGCCCCGTCTCCAACCACCTGGTGAAAGATCGCGGGCAGCACGAGTCCAACAGCCGCGAGCAGGAGCATCGTGGCGCCCATGCTCGCGGCCGTTCGATTGAACCGCTGGATCGGCGGAAACTTCAAACCTCCCACCAGGATGCTGAGTCCCAGTACGAGCAGGATATTGCCGATGATCGATCCCGTGAGCGAGGCCTTGACGACATCCATCAGACCAGCCCGCAAGGCTACAATTGCGATGATCAACTCAGCCGCGTTCCCGAAGGTCGCGTTGAGGAAGCCTCCCCAGCCCGCTCCGAGATGCTCGGACAGACGCTCCGTCGCGCGCCCCATGTAGCCGGCCAGGGGAATGATGGACACCGCGGCTGCTATGAAGATGGGAGTGCCGTGAAGGCCGAACCCCCACTTCATCAGCAGGGTCATGGGCACGGAGAGGAGCAGAGCCAGGAGAACGCGGTCGACGGTGAGTACTCGCTTCGCAGCCGGGGCTGATTCGCTCACCGCACCTCCCTGCTTCGAGCCATCGTCAGGGCGCTATGTGCCCGACGCCCGGTTCCACGGATCTGTCGTGAGGGTGCCTCCCGGATAATCCGGAAGCAGAGGCGTCGTCCGGATTCGAACCGGAGTAGGGGGCTTTGCAGGCCCCTGCCTAGCCACTCGGCCACGACGCCATGTCGGAGCCATTTCTGGCCCCGGGGCGCGGAAACTAGCCGCTTCCGACACCGGTGGCCAGAGTGCAACTTCGCTTGTGCGGCTGTGCGGAGGGCGCCTATACTCCGGTCCTCGCTCGCCGCCCCCGGCGGCGCGGTTCACGATACTGGAGATCGCCCATGCCCCGGAGCGCGGCGCCCCCCTCGCACTCTGTGTTTCTCCTGGCCTGGACGGCCGTCACGCTGTTGTGTGTCCTGCCCGCGCCCGCGGACGCGCAGGTCCACGACCGGGACGCCCGTATCCCGGCCGCCGGTTCCCTGTGGATCGAGATCGCTCCCGAGTTCTATAACTGGAACGAGCAGTTCGCGGAGAGTAGCGCAGGCGTCAGCGACGGGAGCCGGGAGCCGCTGTTCGCCGACTACGACGGGAGCGTCGCGGCCCGGCTATTTCCGGGCCTCGATCCGATGCTGGAAGTGGTGAACCGGGACGCGGACGCGCTCGGTTTCACGCCTTTGACCGGAAGCGAACTGGACATGGGCGAGCTGGACTTCGGCTCGATCGACGTGTTCGTGCGCCGGATTCCGCTGTCGTTCCAGCTGGGCATCGGTGGTTTCGCGGCGATCGAGGTCCTGGCTCCCCTGGTCAAGACGGAGATCGAGACGGGCTTCGTGTTCGATTCTGCGACCGCGAGTATACTGAGGGCTGAAACTGCCCTCGCCGACGCGTCCGCGTTCTTCTCCGAACTGGATGCCGCCCAGGCCCAGCTGCAGGCTCTCGTCGACGGCGGCACCCTGTCCCCCGAGGACCAGGCGACGGCCGTGGCGCTTCTCGCTGACACGGAGTCCTTCCAGGGAGCGCTGGATTCGAGAATCACGGGGCAGGAGTTCCTGTTTACGTCTGGCAGTTCCTCCGGGCAACAAGTGACCGGCTACTACAGCGGCTTCGAGACGGGATTCCAGGCGTTCGGCATCGCACTCCCGGGCTTCGCCCTGCCCGACAACGCCACCCGGGAGGACCTGAACGCTTACTTCGGGCGCGACCCCGTTCTCGGGCAGCCGCTCGGCAAGGTCGTCCGGGGCTGGGCATTCTCGGAGATTGAAGTCGGTGCCCGGTTCAAGCTTCTGGACACGTTCGGCTGGCCGGAGCGTCCCGAGCCCGGGCCCGCGGAGCCCGAGTCCGAACTCCCAGCCCATGCCCAACCTCCGGTCGCGGAGGCGGGCCCGGACTCGGCTGGCGTCGAGACGCCGGCAGGCGCGGTAGCGGGTGAGGCGAGGGACGCGGGTGCAGGTGCGTTGGCCGGTCTCGCGGCGGACCACGATTCCGAGCCGCTGGACCGGCCCGGCATCAGGTACAGGACGACCGTCGGAGCCCGATACCGTTTCCCGCTGTCGGACCCGGATCGTGATCCGTACCTGGATCCGGACCTGTTCCTGCAACAACCGATCGGGACGGGCCAGGCCGACCTGCAGTTCGAGTTGTTTCAGGACGTCGCCTTCGGACAGCGATTCAGGGCGGTCGCCGGCATCACATACGGTCTTCAGTTCAAGGACGAACTTTCGCGGCGTGTGGCGCCGCCCGATCAACCGTTCGGGTACGCGTCCCAGAAGACCACGGTGTCGCGCGACCTGGGCGATTTTCTCGAGATCGTGGTCTCACCTCGCTTCTCGCTCAATGAGGCGCTTTCGCTCGCCGTCGAGTACACCTTCTGGAACAAGAAGGACGACGCGTACCAGGCCTCATCGGGCGGCGTCGACGCCGCACCCCTCAACGTGGAGACTGCACAGACCCGGCATATGCTGGGAATCGGCGCGTACTACAGGACTACCCGGTTGTTCGCCGCGGGCCGGGCGGGCATGCCGATCGACCTGGCTTTCCAGTGGCAGACCGCGATCTCCGGCTCCGGGGGACAGACGCCCGCTCTGGGCGTCGTCACCCTCTCGATCCGGGTGCCGATGCACCTATTCTGACAGCAGCTCGGCCGCGTGTCTCCGGGAGCTTTCGCGGTCCGGGTCGCCTCCCAGCATCCGGGCCAATTCCTTGACCCGCGCATCTCCCTCGAGCTTTCGCACTGTGGCCGAGGCCATTCCATCCACCTGGATCTTCTCGACGCGCAGATGGACCGTCGCCTGCGAAGCGATCTGCGGGAGGTGCGTAATCGCGAAGACCTGGTGATTCCGAGCTACCATGGCGAGCCGCTCGGCGACCCGGTGGGCCACCCGACCGCCGACCCCCGAATCGATTTCGTCGAACACGAGACTGGGAACGCCATCGACCTCGGCGAGCACCGTCTTGAGGGCCAGCATCACTCGGCTCAACTCGCC
>JABDQB010000135.1 GCA_013042495.1 Gemmatimonadota bacterium | reverse complement strand
CATGTAGCTTGGCCCGTCACTCTGGCCGGAGATCTGCCCTCGAATCCGGTCCCGTCACTGCCAGTCAGGAGCGAGCGCGTGACCAAAGTAGCTACATGCCCGGAGTGCGGCGCCGAGATGGCCCAGTTCGATCAGACTTGCCAGAAGTGCGGCAAGGCGTTGTCGTACGAGGCCGGCGAAGGCCATGTCGGCTGCGCCGTGTGCGGCGCCGATATCGGAGCCTACGCCGAGACCTGTCCGGAATGCGGCGAGACCGGCTACCCTGCGCTGAGGCCTCGGAAGGGACGCAAGTTCAAGGGCTCGCCGCATCTCGAGGCCAAGCGCTCCGAAGAGGAGTAACGGCGGCGAAAGCGTGACCCCCGCAAACGCCGATTCCCCGGACCCGATCCAACCGGACTCCCGCGTACCGGAAGCGATCGACAAGCAGGCGGGCCAGGCGGTATTGGGCCGTTTCGTGGTCGTCCTGTACCAGCCCCAGGACCTGGTGAACATCGCGCTCGTGGTCCGTGCGATGAAGAACATGGGTCTCACCCGGCTCCGTCTCGTGTCGCCCGCGGTCTTCAACGCCTACCGCGTCACCGGAATTGCCCACGACACTCACGAGATCGTCGATGCTGCCGAGCTATTCGACGAGTTTGATGAAGCCGTCGCTGATGTCGTCCGAGTCGTCGCGATGACGGCCAGACGAAGGGCCAGCAAGCAGGTGTGGAGTGAGCCGGCGGCCGCAGCCGAGAAGCTCGTCTCCAGCAGCGAGGAGGGACACATCGCGCTCGTGTTCGGGCGAGAAGACCGAGGTCTCCCGAACGAGATCCTCGACCGCTGCCACGAATCCGTGTGCATCCCCACGAACCCCGATCATCCGAGCCTGAACCTCGGTCAGGCGGCGATGGTCATTCTGTACGAGGTGCGGCAGGCTGTGCGCCGGTCTTTCGACCTCGACGAGCGTGACCTATCGGGCAAAACTCGAGACCAGGCGCCCGCGGCGACGTCCGCCGAACTGGAGGAGTTCTTCGGCGTGTGGGAGCAGGCGATGGACGCGCTGGGGATGTTCCGCGGGGTCGAGCCGGTGACCAAGATGCGGAGCTACCGAAGAATCCTGAAGCGATCCGAACCCGATCGCCGCGAACTACGGCTGATGGAGGCCACTGCGTGGCGAATCGTCCACTTCGCCACCCGGACCGAGGCCCGAATCCGCGATCAGATCAAGAAGGAAATCGGCTAGTCCGACGCCCGTTCGGCGACTCGGCTGGCTGCCGGCACGTAGTACCCCTCCGTGTAATCCTTCAGCATGCGCCGGGCCGTGAACCGGGCCCCACCCGTGCGGATCGCCTGCTTCATCACGCGCACCCAGCCTCGCGGTACTCCGTCCGCGTCGCGCGTGTAATACAGGGGTCTGATCTCATCCTCGATCACCCGGTACAGGGATTCGGCGTCCTGGGCATCAGCCACCGCCCAGTCCTCTGGCGTCTCGCCGCCCAGGTCCTCGCCGATCGCCCAGCCGTTGAGACGGGTGAATCCTTCGGCCCACCAACCGTCCAGCGTGGACAGGTGTGGGACGCCATTGATCGCCGCCTTCTGACCGCTCGTTCCGCTCGCCTCCATGGGCGGTCGGGGAGTGTTCAGCCATACGTCCACGCCGGAGACGAGTTCACGCGCGATATTCATCTCGTAGTTCTCGACGAACGCGATGCGGCCCGCGAACGCCGGATCCGAAGCCATGCCGTAGACTTCGGCGAGAAGCGCCTGGCCCGGCTCGTCGGCCGGATGGGCCTTGCCGGCCATGACGATCTGGACCGGCCGCCACGGGTCGAGGAGAATGGCGCGCAAACGCTCGATGTCCTTGAACAGCAAGGTGGCTCGCTTGTAGGTCGCGAATCGGCGGGCGAACCCGATGGTCAGGGTCGTCGGACCGAGCAGGGTGCCGGCGGCTACGACCTGGCTGGGAGCCGACTCACCGTCCGTCCAGCGCTCACGGGCGCGCATCCGCAGCTCCGTGAACAGGCGCCCGCGACACTTCTTGTGCGCCTCCCAGACGAGGTGATCGGGAAGATCGAGAGCTCGTTCCCACAGCGCCGGATCATCCTGCTGAAGTTCCCAGTCCGGACCCAGATACCGGTGAAACAGATTCCGGAACGGTGGTGAGATCCAGGACGGCAGGTGTACGCCGTTCGTGACGTGGGCGATGGGCACCTCGTCGTCGCTCGGGGCCTCCGGCCACATGGACCTCCACATCCGTCTGGCCACTTCGCCATGACGCTGGCTCACTCCGTTTCGAGCTTCCGACATTCGGATGGCCAAGGTAGACATGTGGAACCGACCGTCGTCATGCGGGTGGCGGCCCAGCGCAAACAACTCCTCGCGAGACAGGCCGAGGCGATCCAGATAGTCGTGGAAGTACCGGTCCATGCGGTCGAGCGAAAAGGCATCGTGGCCCGCGGCGACGGGGGTGTGGGTCGTGAACACGGTGGATTCGGTCACCCGCTTTCGCGCTTCGTCGGGTAGCAGACCTTCCTCGACATACTCGCGCAACCTCTCGAGCGTCATGAAGGCCGCATGACCTTCGTTCGCGTGCCAGACGTCTGGTCGTATGTCGAGAGCCCGGAGGACCCGCACGCCCCCGATTCCGAGGACGATCTCCTGTCGCAGGCGCATCTCGTTATCACCCGAGTAAAGCTGGTGCGAGAGCTTCCGGTCTTCCGGGTCGTTGATCTCGATGTCGGTGTCCATCAGGTAGATCGAGGACCGACCGATCAACAGCTCCCACACGCCCAGGTGAACAACACGCCCATTCAGAGTGACGAACGCGTGCGCGCCCTCCTCTCCGTTTCCCCATACCTTGCGAATTGCCATGGATTCGGCATCGAACGGTTCCTCGATCGCGAGTTGCCGTCCATCCTCCGTCATCCGCTGCCGGAAATAGCCCTTCTGGTAGAACAGGCCGACGCCGACGAGGGGAATGCCCAGGTCGCTGGCCTCCTTGAAGTGGTCTCCCGCCAGGATGCCGAGGCCCCCGGAATAGATGGGAATGGACGCATGTACGCCGAACTCGGCGCAGAAGTAGGCGATACCGCCCGCGGCCAGGTCACCGTGTGTCTCCCGGTACCAGCTCCGTCGCTGCTCGAGAACCGCGTTCAATTCCGCCATCACCGCATCGTACTCGCGCAGGAACAGCGGATCTCGGGCCGCTTCCGCCAGCCGATCGGCTCCCACCCGCTGCAGCACATCGACGGCGTTCTTCCCGGACAGCGCCCACAGGGTCGGGTCGAGGCGCTGAAACAGCCCGCGAGCGTCCTGGTGCCAGGTCCACCACAAATTGTTCGCGAGGCCCTCGAGGCCCGCGATTCGTGTCGGAAGCTCGGTTTCAACCGTGTCGTTCATGCGCCTATCGTCTCGGATCGGTTCGACTGCATCGGGGGCCGCTTCCGGTCACGGTCCATCGACGCATGACCCGGCGGAAGATGTCGGTACAAACGGCCTCCCCGCCGGGTCATCGAGTTTGAGGCTGTTATGCTAGATGCGTGCCGCGATCTTGTCGAGAAGCATCGCGTTCGTGGAGGTCCGCTTCATGATGCCGAGGACCTCTCCCATCGCGTCTACCTCCGAGTGCCCACTCAGCTCCCGCCGCATCGCGTGAGACGCGGTCAAAGCCGCGTCCGATAGCAACAGCTCTTCGCGCCGGGTCGCGCTGGCGTTGAGGTCGATCGCGGGGAAGATCCGTCGGTCCGCGAGCTCACGGCTCAGAACCAGCTCGCTGTTTCCCGTTCCCTTGAACTCTTCGAAAATCACCTGGTCCATTCGAGAACCCGTATCCACCAGCGCGGTGGCGATGATCGTCAAGGAGCCGCCGCCCTCATTCGGAGCTATATAGCGGGCGCTGCCGAGGAAGCGCTTGGGCTTGTCGAGAGCGCCGGAGTCGAGTCCGCCGGACAGAGTACGGCCAGTTCCGTCCTCGACCGTGTTGTACGCCCGCGCCAGCCGCGTGATCGAATCGAGAATGATGACCACGTCCTGGCCCATTTCGGCCCGGCGACGGGCGCGCTCCAGGGTGATCTCGGCGACCTGCACGTGGCGCTCGGCCGGGTAGTCGAAACTCGACGCCACCACCTCGCCGAAGCCGCACGCCTCCATCTCGGTGACCTCCTCGGGACGTTCATCCACCAGCAGGATGAAGACCGAGGAATCCGGGTAATTCTTCACGATGCCCTCGGCGATCGCCTGCAGGACAAAGGTTTTCCCGGCCTTGGAAGGTGCCACGATCATGGCTCTCTGCCCTTTTCCCAGCGGACAGAACAGGTCGATGATCCGGTTGGTGGGATCCGGCTCTCCTCGTCGGGTGAGTCCGCATTCCAACTTGAGTTGTTCTTTGGGGTGCTGTGCCGAGAGTCGCTTGAAGTCACGGCGGTGACCGAGTTCTTCGACGGGCACGCCGTTGACCGAGAATACCCGTTTGAGAGGCGGGCTCTTACCGCTTCCGGGCGGGTTGCCGACCTCGCCTGCGATCTCGTCGCCCGACCGCAGCTTGTGTTTGTGGATCAGGCGTTGCCCGACGTAAATGTCTTCATCGCTGGGCGTATAGCTCATGTGCTGCCGCCGGATGAACCCCGACTTTCCGCCGAGGACGTCCAGCACCCCGAGGGTTCCTTCGTTCGTCACTTCCATTCCATTCTTTTGCTGATCGACCGGCGAGGATACCCGCTGGTCAGGGATACAAACAGCCACACCGTCCGCCGCCGCGACCTTGAGGATCGAAACAGAAGCAGCATGGGGCTACCGTTAGACCCGACGGACCTGAGGGGGATCCCCGGCGGAGCCGCGGGTCGGCTCGATCACGATCGCCTCCCGGCGCATCGTGCCTACGATCGAGGCATTAATCATACCACTCTGGGGCCCGGAATCAACCTCTCGTCAATTCAAGGGCCTGAATCGAGTCCCCCGATTAGAACATCAGGCGGTACGTGAGGCGTATGTCGCGGCCCGGGAGCGGTGCGATGTCCTTGAGAAGCGAGACGTGGTTTCGCGCTTCCTGGTCCGTCAGATTCGTGCCTCGCAGGGTGACCTCGTGGATCAGCTTGCCCGTGAAGAAAGCGTAGCTGACAGAAGCGTTGAGGAAGGTGTATCCAGGCGTCGGAGTCTCGAAGTCTGCGACCCGGGTCTGCTCCGCCGTGCGCCGTACGTCCAGGGCGGCCCGCCAGCGATCGACCTCCCACAGCGCCCCTCCACCCCAGCGGAGTGGCGGAATGAAAGGGAGAGGCTCATCAGCATCGGTAGCCTCGGCGCGCACGTAGTCGCTGAACCCGGTCAGGGCGAGGTGGTTACCGGGGCGGTGCAGAATCGCGACCTTGAGGTTGAGCTCGAAGCCGTAGAACCGGGCGTCCGCCTGCCCGTATTCGGCGACCACGAACCCGCCGACTGTTGAATCCGTCGGTGTGATGAAGATGAAATCGTCGAAGGAGTTCAGGTAACCAGCCACCTGTCCGGTTACCGGCCCTTCCGTGACGATCAGCGCCGCGTCGACGCTGTGGCCAATCTCATTCACCAGATCCGGATCACCGACTTCGTACAATCGTGTCGCCGCGTGCGGCCCGTCCGAAAAGAGCTCCTCGGCCGAGGGGAGCTTGGTCGATCGGGCTGCCGCCGCGGTGAGCGTCACCGATTCCGAGGCGGACCAGTTGACGCCCAGCGAACCCGAGAATCCGTCGCTGCTCTGGCTGCGGCCGTCGATCACGTCGTGATCGTTGCCCTCCCAGCGAGCGCCGATCCCGAACTTGAAGCCATCGATCGGGATCTCCTCGTACAGGAACAGGGCCAGGGAGCGGGTCCTGGTGTCGGGAAGGAACGCCTCCAGGCCTTCGGCGAGCACTTCGCGGTTTCCGTACTGGGCACCCAGGGTACCGCTCACCGGTCCGAGCGGCGCGTGCGTCGCCTCCAGTCGTCCCTCGAACTCGCTGTTGTCGAACTGCGTGCCCACTTCGTCGCCCTCGAGTTCCCGGTGCCGGTAGTCCGAGTAACCCGCCCTGAGTTTCGCTGCCCGCACCAGGTTGCCGCCGAAGTTCCAGGCTCCCTCCACGTCGAATCGGGTCTGATCCAGGTCGATCCGCACTCCGGGCTCGTGTTCCTCGCCCGGCGCTGGCGGCAATTCCTCTTCATCATGCTCGTGCCCCGGGACACCGTATTTCGTGCCATAGCCTGTGACGGCCGCTCCGAGATAGCCGGCGGAACCCACCCACGATGCTCCGAGGGAGCCAGTCCTTGTCTCGAGCGCGCTGTTCAGCAGGAAGCCGAGGTCCGGGTGATCCTCGCCTGGCTCCTGGGCCAGGGGGGCGACCGCAGGGCCGGGAATCCGGTAGTCGTCCGTGTTTCGTAGAAGTCCGCTGGCGTGCCAGCCGAACGAACCGACCGTCCCGTTGAGCGAGGCGCCTCCGTTCAACTCGTCGCTAACCGTGGCTCCCTGCACCTGGGCATGGCCCGTGAGCGCGTGGATTGATTTCTCACGGGGGATTCGCGGGTCGATCATGTTGACGGCGCCACCGATGGCCGAGCTCCCGTACAGGAGCGTCGAGGGACCACGGATAATCTCGATTTGCCCTGCCAGCATTGGCTCCACGGCCACGGCGTGGTCCGGTCCGCTCGCCGAGACGTCACCGCTGCTCACGCCGGATTCCAGCACCCGTACCCGGTCGCCCTGTAGACCTCGGATCACCGGTCGGCTGGACCCGGGCCCGTAGTAGGTGGACGTTACGCCCGGCTGCTCGGCCAGGGTCTCTCCGATGGAGTTGCGGCCCTTTTCCACCAATTCCCGCCCGACGAGGACATCCGTGGCCTGGTAGAGCTCCGTCTGAGTGCGGGCCTCGGGCCCGACACTGGCGATGATCGGCTCCGCGTGGAAGACGGGCTCGAGCCGGATCGCCAGGTCCAGATCCGCACCCGCCTCAGCAGCAATGCGTTCGACGGCCCGGCCGAAGCGAGCACTGTAGACTTCGAGGACATAGCTGCCCGCGGGAACCTCGATGCGGAATCGGCCGTCGACGTCCGCATCCACGTGTCGGCCCAGGCCGACGACCCGGATCTCGGCGCCCGCCGCCGGCTGACCCACGGGCGTGACCACCCTGCCACGGACAGTAGCCGTCGCTTGCTGGGCTGCGGCCGCAGCGGGATCGATGAACACCAGCAGGCCGGCGATGAACAGTGCCGCGGGTCTCCACGCGCCCGCAGTAGTTGTCCGGTGTCGTATTATGTCGGGAATGCGCGCCAAGGCTCATCCGCTCCGAAGTTGTGTACAGTCGGGCGCTCAGGATGGTCAGGACGACTCCGCCAGGCAAACCGCGGCACCCGAAGAGGCCCTTGAGACAATACCTGATATTCGACACGAAGATCCTGACGGTGACGCGAAAGTGAGCAAGTCCCGACTTTTGCGAGCCGCCCTAGCGCTCATGACCATCGCGGGTGTCGGTGGATTGCGGGCGCAGGACGTTCGTCCGC
>JABDQB010000192.1 GCA_013042495.1 Gemmatimonadota bacterium | reverse complement strand
CGCCCCACCATCCTCCGTAGGAGGACCACCAGCCCGACCGGTCTTCGCGGATGAGGACCGTTCCGGCCAGGGTGTGACCCAGTTCGGCCGCCATCATCTCCGCTTTCTCGCGCGCGGCCTCGAGGGCCAGGGATCGAGCCCGATCCCGGTGCAGCCGCAGCTCAGTGGTGCGGAACTGAATGCCATGCACGTAGTTGGCGCCCGCTTCGAGAACGGCGGAGAGCAGGTCTTCGAAGGCGTCTATGTCGCGCAGGGTAAGCGAAACGCTCTTCTGTACCCAGTACCCGAGGAAGATGCGCTCCCTGCCGTCGTAGTCGTACCGCGGTTCGATGCCCAGGTAATCGGTGCGAATGAGGTTGTCAGGCAGTCCAGCATCCCGGCCCGCAGCAATCACTCGAGACATGCGCTCGTCATTCTGCGCTTTCGCCGCAGCCAGGTCCAGGTCGTCTGTTTCCACTCCGAGCGTCAGCACGACCTCGTCGGGCACCACTCGCACGTCGGCTTCGCCGGTGACCGTGATTCGGCGGTCTTCCTGCGCGTGTGCATTGGGAGTCGCCAGCAGGGCCACAACAAAGAGGGCGAAACTCAGACCCGCGGTGCGGAGCAGCAGGCGTCTTCTCATGTCGCTTCCCTCCTTCGAATGCGGTCGGACGTCATCGGTTCGGATCGCAAGCGGCCGCTGCCGCCTTTGCCAGGTCGGCGAAGTCCGGTGAGAGGCTCGCCCCACCGACCAGCGCACCGTCGATGTCCGGCATGTGCATGAAATCCGTGATGTTGTCGGCGTCTACGCTGCCGCCGTACAGTATGCGAGTCAACTCGGCCGCTCCCTCGCCCAGGGAGTCAGCCACCGCGCCGCGGACCGTGATGCCGATCGTCCGGTTCGCCTCGGCCGGGGTGGCCGCTCGCCCGCTGCCGATGGCCCAGATCGGCTCGTAGGCCAGCACGATGCGACGGGCAGCAGCCGGATCGACCCCTTGGAGGGCCGCGGCAACCTGCCGACTCACGAAGCCGTGCGTTTCGCCGGCCTCGCGCTGCGCCGCGCTCTCGCCCACGCATACGATCGGGGTCAGCCCGTGCTCCACGGCGGCGAGTACCTTCCGGTTGATTGCCTCGTCACTCGCGCCTGGACCCGCCGAAGCCCGGCGCTCGGAGTGCCCGAGGATCGCGTAGTCGCACAGGCCGGCCAGCATCGCGGGAGAGACATCCCCCGTATGGGCGCCGCTCTCGGCCCAGTGCATCGTCTGCGCTCCAAGGCCGATAGGGGAATTCCTCAACACCTCCGCCAGGGAGGCCAGAACGGTGAACGGCGGACAGATCGCTACGTCCACTGAATCGAGGGCCGAGAGAGCCGGCCGCAGGCGGCGCACCAGGGCCAGGGCCTCTTCCGCGCGGCCGAGGTGCATCTTCCAGTTCGCAGCGATCAAAGGGCGGCGCACGATCCGCGATGCTCCTCAGGTCCCCGCCGACGACTCGATCATGGCGTCGATGAACGGCATGACCAGCTGGAAGTTCCGCCCGAAGACGTTCCAGCTGTTGATGACTCCCACCAGCCCGCGCTCGGGGATCACGATCAGGTTCTGTCCGCCGAAGCCGAGCCCGGCCCAGACGTCCAGGCCGGACGCGTCCAGTCGCCACCACTGGTAACCGTAACCCCAGTTCCAGTTCGGGTTGCTCGGCGCAACGTCATTCACCTGGCGGGCCGTCGCAGCCTCGACCCAGCCCTCGGGAAGGAGCCGCACGCCGTCCCAGACACCGCCCTGCAGGTAGAGCAGACCGATCCGAGCCAGGTCTTCCGCCGCCAGGTACAGGCCTCCCTCCGTATCCGGCAGGCCCTGCGGGTCCCGTTTCCAGTGGTAATCCCGGATGCCCAGCGGGCCGAACAGGTGATCTTCGGCGTATTCTGCCGTCGTCTGTCCTGTCGCCTGCTGGATGATGGCCGACATCAGGTGACTGGCCCCGCTGTTGTACGTCCATTTCACACCCGGATCGGCGTCCGCCGGTTGGCTCAGCGTGAACTGCACCCAGTCGTCGCTCTTCTCGAGCTGCAGGGTCGTATTCGTGTCATCCAGGGGGCGGTCCATCTCGTGCCACTCGATCCCGAGCCGCATGGTGAGCAGGTCTTCGAGGGTCGCATCGCGCACCCTCGGGTCCAGCGAACTCAGGTCGTACGCGCTCAGAAGATCGAAGACGGGAGTATCCACCCCCGGAATTTCACCGCGCTCGATCGCGATGCCGATCAACGTCGCGGTCACCGATTTCGTGACGGACTGCAGCGTGTGGACCTGCCGGCCCCGGTAGAACGGATGACGATCCGGGTGCAGGTAATTGAAGTCGTGTATGTCGTCCGGGGACGCGCAGGCATCGGTACCACAGCCGATGGGGCCGCTCTGGCCGCGAGAAATTTCCTCGTAGTCCCGATCGTAGCGTTCATCGAATACGAGCTGACCCTCGGCGACCAGAAGAAGCCGGTCCACGTAGCCGAATTCACCGTCGGCGACCTCCGCCGCGAGATCGGCAAGCGGAGTCACATCGAGACCAACGGCCGATGGCTCGCCTCGTGGCCAGACCTGCTGGGCGATCGCGAGCGAGGCGTGCCCGGCCAGGAGGGGCAAGAGGAGTGAAACGACGCGCAGGCCGAGGCGCATGGCAGGCTCCTTTATCGAAACATCCGGCGGCGGGCGGCGGTCACTTCGAGAAGCGCAGCCGGATCTCATGAGACGAGACCGAGTAGACCCGGATCTGTCCCTTTGCGGCCGCGAACTCTGTCTGCGCCGTCGGAAGAAACAGGTTGTGCGTGGCCGCGTTGTTCCCGCTCGTCCAGCGGATGGCCACCGAGTACGTGTCCCGGTTGGGCATTCCTGCGTAGATGATCCACCAGCCTCCGGCGAACGCGCCCCGAAGCTTCGCTTCTTCACCGACTTTGAGCGTGAGATCCTGCGGGGTCGCCATGGTTCAGCCGCCCCCTTCCCGGCCTTCCAGATCCAGATTCCCGTCCATGAATTTCAAATTGTAGCGAAGTAGATTGACTCGCCACGAACCGCCCTGTTTGCGAAGGCCGAAGTCGTAGGTGCCTACGTAGGTACGCGTGTTCCGGCCGGTATCGTTCGGAAGGTAGTGATAGGCGATCCCATAGCAGGATGCCGAGGCATCGTCCCCGTGCACCTCCACTTCGTAGTTCCCCGCCTGGTGGTGGCTTACCTGCAGGTGGGCCAGCCCCTCACGCCACCCGTCGACGATCGCGGCCCCAGAGGTGCTTTCGGGCTCTCCCCCGTCCAGCGACGTCAGGTCCAGCAGCACGTTCGGCGCGAAACATGCCTCCGCCCCCGTCCAGTCCTTCTCATCCACACTGCGAAACAGCCGGTTGATGGTGGAAATGACCGCTTCCTTCTCGAGAAGCCGCCGGAGCGGATCCTCCTGCCTCAGTCCGTTGCTCATCTATCTCTCATGCGTATCTGACGTGATGGATTCCTGTCTCGGCCGACAATGTACGAGAAAGGCGGCCGCGGGGCTTTGCCCGGGCCGCCATCGTGCGTGGCGGGACTTCCCTGGATCGCTGTCACGCCGCCGGGACTCGGGCCAGCTACGTGTCAGCCTGGCTGAACAGGCCGCCGGGCGAGACCCGCGACTCCAGGTCGAGAAGGTGCTGCTTGCGCCACAGGCCACCTCCGTAGCCGGTGAGGCGCCCGTCGCTGCCGACCAC
>JABDQB010000131.1 GCA_013042495.1 Gemmatimonadota bacterium | reverse complement strand
TACTGTACGGCCGCCCGGGAGCCGGCTCGCTGTTCCTCTCCGCTTCCGCCCTCGCCGCGTTCGGGCTCTTCCGCACCCTGCCGCGGGTCGGGTTCGAGTAGAGATCGCCTCCCGGCTTGACACCCGGAGTTCGCTCCGACCTATTGGCGGCCCGACCCGTGTACGGGACGGCAAGATGATACGCCTTTCGAAGACTCCAGAAGAGAGAAGCCAGAATGCTGAAACGTTGGATCCGTATCTCCACGTTCGCCGCGCTAGTCTCCGTTTCGGCGTCCTTCGCCGCCCCGGATGTGGCCGCGCAGGACAGCCCGGTCCTCGACCGGATCGTAGAGACATCCACGCTGCGCGTGGGCATGTCCGGCAACCAGCCGCCGTTCAACATGAAAGGGCGGGATGGGGAACTGATGGGCCTCGAGGTCGACCTGGCGAATGCCCTGGCCGCGGCCATGAAGGTGAAACTCCAGCTCGTACAAAAGCCGTTCGCCGACCTGCTCCCGGCTCTCGAGGCCGGAGAGGTGGACATGGTTCTTTCGGGAATGACGATCACGGCAGCCCGGTCGCGCTCGGTGTCGTTCGTCGGACCATACGTGGTCTCGGGTAAGTCGATTCTCACGAAGTCGTCGACGCTTGCCGCCGCCGAGGAGGCCGGCGACTTGAACGAGTCCGACATTCGCCTGGTCACTTTGCGGAATTCGACCAGCGAGACCTTCGTCCGCACGTTCTTGCCGGAGGCGCAGCTGACGACGGTCGCCTCGTATGACGAGGCCATCGAGATGCTGCGCGCGGACCAGACCGGAGCCATGGTGGCCGACATGCCGATCTGCCTCCTCACGGTTCTGCGCTACCCGAACGAGGATTTCGCAACACTGGACCAGCCGCTGACACTCGAGCCGATCGGGATCGCGGTTCCGACCAGCGATCCACAGCTTCTCAACCTGGTGCGGAACTACATCACCGCTCTCGAGGGCATGGGTATTCTGGAAGCTCTCAGGCAGGTATGGTTCGAGGACGGAGCCTGGGTCGCGGCTCTTCCCTGAACATGGTTAGACGACGCGCCTGACGGCGCAGCGCGTGTAACGGAAGACGGGCCGCTTCGCCGATGCGCGGGGCGGCCCGTTTGCATTCAGGACAGAGATGATCGAAGCGAAGGACGAAGAGGCGATGGCGGGGACCGCTGCCCGAAGGGGCGTTTGGGGGTCCATCCGCGAGGCCATCCACGGTTCCGAGGAGGACTTCACCGAGGGAAGCCTGAACCGCGCGGTGGGCCTGCTCGCCGTCCCAATGGTCCTGGAGATGGCGGGCGAGTCGTTGTTCGCCGTGGTAGACGCGTTCTTCGTGGCGCAGCTGGGGGCCGAGGCCCTGGCCGCCGTGGGTCTCACCGAGTCCGTGCTCGAAATCATCTACGCGATTGCCGTCGGACTCGCGATGGCCACCACGGCCGTCGTGGCCCGACGTTTCGGCGAGAAGGACAAGCGGGCGGCGGCGCGAAGCGCGGTGCAGGCCATCTATATAGGGGTCGTGCTGTCGATCGTTTTCGGAGCGATCGGGGCGATCTGGGCCCCGGATATCCTCCGCCTCATGGGTGCCGACGAAGCGACGGTCGCAGGCGGTACCGGCTACACCCGCCTCCTGTACGCCAGCATGATCTCCATCCTGCTGCTGTTCATCAACAACGCGATCTACAGGGGGGCCGGCGACGCAGCGATGGCCATGCGGTCCATCTGGCTGGCGAACGGCATCAACATAGTGCTGGATCCGCTGCTGATCTTCGGAGTCGGGCCGTTCCCCGAGCTCGGCCTGATGGGAGCCGCGGTCGCGACCACGATCGGCCGCAGCACGGGCGTCGTGTATCAGCTGTGGGGACTTTCGCGCGGGAAGCGGCTGCGCGTCACCCGGCAGGACCTCCCGGTCGATTTCGGGCTGATCCGAAACCTGCTCCGCGTCTCGGCCGGCGGGATCGGGCAGTTGTTCATCGCCACAGCCAGCTACATCGGCCTCATACGGATCCTCGCCACCTTCGGGAGCGTCGTGCTAGCGGGCTACGTGATCGCGATCCGCGTGGTGATCTTCATCATCCTGCCGGCATGGGGCGTGGCCAACGCGGCCGCGACCCTCGTGGGACAGAATCTCGGCGCCGGGAAGCCGGACCGGGCCGAGCGCGCCGTGTGGATCACCGGGCTCTGGAACATGGCGTTCATGGGGGTGATCACGGTGCTGTTCGTGGTGTTCGCCGACGTGATCGTGGCGGTGTTCACGGATGACCCGGAGACCCTGGCGGTCGGCACGGCGGCGCTCCGCATCATCAGCTACGGGTACGTCTTCTACGCGTGGGGCATGGTGGTGCTTCAGGCCTTCAACGGGGCGGGTGACACCGTCACTCCGACCTGGGTCAACTTCGTGGCTTTCTGGCTGATCCAGATCCCGCTGGCGTGGTGGCTCGCGACCGCCACCGACCTGGGGCACCATGGCGTGTACCTAGCGATCGCGATCGCGTACTCGCTGTCGGCCGTATTCGGGATGATCCTGTTCCGGCGCGGGAAGTGGAAGGAAAAGGAAGTCTAGCCTCGCTCAGTCAGCGCGCTTCCCATTCCCTCTGTTCCCGGATGAGATCGGCATCAGAAACCGTGAAACCCAAGTGCGCGCGCCGGTACTGCGGCGGCTCGCATTCCTGGGGCGCGTAGAGCCGGTCTCCAGCGGCCAGCACGAAGTCGAACTTGCCGGAGTCCACCATCGCTTCACGAACGGAGAGCAGAAGCGGAAGCGCCCGGCGTTCCTGCTCATCGCGGGACCCCTGTGCCTCGCACGCGATCGTCAGCATCACGTCGCATGGAGCCGTCGATTCGGCCTCCGGAAGAGACGCCTGCACCCCGAACATGATCCCGAATCGGCCCTGTGTATCTTCCCACTGATTGACCCAATCGTCGACCACGATATCCAGCGCGGACAGTATCCGGGCGTCAAACAACAGGCGACGGATTGCCCGGTGGATGGGACTCAGTTTCTCCCATCGGATTCGCTCGCCGGTCGCCATGTCGGGATTTGCTGAATGAGAGTAGTCACATGTAAACTATAATCGCGGGAACTTGCTCAAAGGAGGCACCAATGTCAACCAGTACGCGGATCGCGCTCACAGAGCGCCTGAGGACAGCGCGCGGCAGGATGAGCCAACGCGGGATGTCGCACCAGCTCCGCACACAGGGATACGAGGTTTCCCCGGCGATGATCGGGAAGTACGAATCCGGTTCCACGCCTCCACCGGAGTATCTCGCCGCGATCTGTCGAATCTGCTACGTCAGCCCGACGTGGATGCTCACGGGGGAAGGGCCGCAGGCGTGGTACGAGGCGGAAGAGGCCGCGGAGCGTGGATTGGTGGCGATGGGTGATGCCGTCAAGCAGATCGGCGCCGGTCTCTCACGATTGGCACGTGAGCCGGCCCCCGAGGTAGTGGAGATCGACCTGGGTCCGGCTCTCGTCATCATCAGGGCGAAACGGAAGCGCGCCGAGCCGCCCCTCTAGGCAGGCCCCATCTCCGGAGCGGCGTCCTCGTGTCGGGCGCCGCCCCCGCCCTCGCGCCACGCCCGTAGCTTCACGCCCATGTCGTGCTGCATCATCGTCAGCGCGGGCACCAGCACCATGATGATGAAGGTGGCAAACACCACTCCGATTCCCAGGCTGACGGCCATCGGCACCAGGAATTTCGCCTGGAGGCTGCGCTCGATGATGAGCGGAAACACGCCGAGGAACGTGGTGATCGTGGTGAGCAGGATGGGCCGGAACCGGGACTTGGCCCCGATCAGGATGGCCTCCCGAATCGGCTTTCCGGCGTTTCGTTGCTCCTTGACGAAGTCGAGTAGCACCAGCGAGTCGTTGATCACCACCCCGCTGAGACCCACGATCCCGAACATGCTGAGCATCCCGAGGTCCAGGCCGAACATGAGGTGGCCGAACACGGCCCCCACCACTCCGAACGGAACGGCGGCCATGATGATCAGTGGCTCCACGTAGGAGCGGAAGGGAATCGCGAGCAGCGCGTACATCACGAACAAGGCGAGCAGGAAGCCGCGCGCGATCCCTCCGAGCGCGCGTGCCTGTTCGCGCTGCTCTCCACCGAAACCGTACCCGAGAGCCGGATACCTCTCCTGGGCCGCCGGCAGGATCTGGCCCGTGAGCTCCGACGAAACTTCCGACCCGGTGATCACTGCGCGATCCACTTCGGCGGTGATCGTCACGATCCTGCGGCCATCCACGCGCCGGATGGTGGAGGGGGCGGTACCGAACGACACGTCCGCTATCTCGTCGAGAGGGATCGCCGCTCCGGTTGGCGTCACGATCCGGTACTGACGGATGTCGGCCAGGTTGGACCGCTCGTCCTTGGGGAGACGGACGTACACCCTCACTTCTTCGCGGCCCCGCTGCACCCTTGCCGCCTCGGACCCGAAGAAGGCCGCCCGCACCTGTCGCGCCAGGTCGTCGAGCGTCACGCCCAGGGTACGGGCGCGCGGCTTGAGACTGAGCTCGACCTCACGCTTCCCGATATCCTGGTCATTCCGTACGTCGAACACTCCGGCATAGAGGCCGAGTTCGTCCTGTACCTCGCCGACCGCCCTCATCAGGACGGCCGTGTCGGGGTGCGAAATCTCGAGCTGCACGGGCGCCCCCAGGTTGATCACCTGGGAGGAGAACGTCATGCTGCGCGGCCCCGGCAGTTCGCCGACGGCGGCCCGCCACGCGTTCTCGAACTCCACCGACGAGAGGTTGCGGCGCTCTTCGGCCTCCAGGAGCCGGAAGTTGATCTCCGCCTTGTTGGACTCGATGAACGTGGGCAGCGCGCCGGCACCCGGACCCTGCTCCGCGGACGGATACCGTCCGACGCTGGAGAAGACCGCGGTCACGAGTTCCCGGTCGTCTCCGAGGCGCGCCCCGAGACTGTCGGCGACCCGGCGTCCGACGGCCTCGATATAGTCGGCCACATCCCGGGTCCGCTCGGTGGGGGTGCCCTGTGGCATCTCGATCTGGGCGATCACGTTGTCGCCCTCGATCCGTGGCAGGAAGCTGAAGCTGAGATATCGGCCTCCGACGATCCCCACCGTGATCAGCAGCAGCGCGATGCCGGCGGAGATCACCACTCCGTAATGGGCCGTGGCGTAGCTGACCGTCCGGTCCACCGGCCCGTCGATGAACTTCCGGAGACCCGCCTGCACCGCGTCCTGCGCCCGTTCCACCCAGCGGAGCCACGGCGGCAGCTTCATGTGCGCGTGCTCGGGCAGGTGCGACAGGTGATGCGGCAGGATCAACAGCGACTCGACGAGCGAGAACACGAGCACCGAGATCACGACCAGCGGGATGAACTTCAGGAACTTCCCGATCATCCCCGGAATGAAGAGGAGTGGCGTGAACGCCGTCACCGTCGTCAACACGGCGAACGTGACCGGCAGGGCCACTCGCTTCGCCCCCTTCACCGCCGCCTCCAGCGGCCCGGCTCCCTTCTCCCGTTCGGAGTAGATGTTCTCGCCGACCACGATCGCGTCGTCCACGACGATACCGATCGCCAGGATCAGCCCGAACAGGGACATCATGTTGATCGACACGCCGAGCCACGGCATGACGGCGAACGTACCGAGGAACGACAGGCCGATTCCGACCGCCACCCACCAGGCCAGTCGGAGGTCGAGAAACAGAGTCAGGGCCAGCAGAACCAGTCCCAGACCGATCAGACCGTTCTTGCGCAGCAGGCTGATCCGGCTTCTCAGGAGCTCCGCGTCATTCTGCCAGATCTCGACCTCGACGCCCCGAGGCATGGAGGGAACTCCGATCTCGGCCAGGTAGGTCTCGACCACGTCCACGATCTCGAGCACCTGCTCGTCCGCGGTGCGGAACACCTGCACGAATGCGGCCGGATGACCGTTGTACAGGGTCACCAGGTCGGCGTCCTGGAATCCGTCCTTGATCGTGGCGATCTGGTCGAGCCGCAGGGTGGAGCCGTCCCGCGACCCGCGCACGATGATCCCGGCGAAATCGTCCCGGTCGTATTTCTGGCCCTTCACGCGGACGAGGATCTCTTCGTCGGCCGTGTCCACGCGCCCACCCGGCAGGTCGAGGCTGGATCGCCGGATGGCCATGGCCACCTGGTCGAGACTCAGCCCGTACGAGCGCAGTACGTCGTTCGAGATCTCGATCGAAATCTCGTAGTCTCGCACGCCGGCCACCTGCACGTAGGAGATCTCCGGCATCGAGGACAGGTCGTCCTTGATCCGGTTGGCCAGCTCCTTCAGGGTTCTTTCCGGGGCGTCGCCGGTCACCGCGATGTCGATGACCCGGCTGCGACTCCCAGCCTCGGTGACCTCCGGCTTTTCGGCATCCGCCGGGAAGGTGGTGATCCGGTCGATTTCGGCCTTGATCTCGTCGAGGCGCTTGCCGGTGTCCTCGCCCAGATTGAGCTCGATGAACACCACGCCGACGCCTTCGGAGGCGGTGGAGTTGATCTGGCTCACGCCCTCGATCGATTCGACGCGCTCCTCAATGCGCTGGATGATCCCTTCCTCGACTTCTTCCGGTGAGGCGCCCAGGTATTCCACCCGCACCTGTACGGCCTCCAGGTCGGACTCGGGAAACACTTCCTGCACGACCGTGCTTCCGCCCACGAGGCCGCCGACGAGAATCAGGATCATCAAGAGGTTGGCGGCGACGGGGTGGCCCGCCATCCAGGCGATGACGGTGTTCATCGCGCGCCCCCGTCCGCCACCTCGACGGCCATCGAGTCCGTGACGATGTTCATCGGGCTGACCACGACCGGCTCACCCGGCGCGATGTCGGCGCTGACGAACACTTCGGCTCCGATCGCCTGAAGCAGCTCCGCCGGACGCAAGACGAGCAGGGTGTCCTGCTCGACCACGTACACGACGTCTCCGTCGCGCAGGGCCATGCGTGGCAGCACCACGTAGGCCTCTCGGGCCGCCCCCTGAATATCGACCGAGGCGTAGGTGCCGAGCAGGAGCGGCGGACGTCGGCCCGCGTCGTCGGTTACGAAGGGATCGGGGACGCGAACGACGACGTCCACTGTGCGGGTTTCCTCATTCAGGGCGCCCTCGGCCCGGTCCACGTAGGCCGGCCACTCGTAGTCGCGACTGCCGAAGGATGCACTGACGGTGGCGGGAATTCGGGTCGCCTCATCACCGGCGCCCGCTTCCCAGATTCCGTCGACCAGGGAGGCTTCGGCGTCTGTCAGGGGCACGACGATCTCCACCTCATCGGTGTCGTACAGCGAGCCGAGGTTCTGCCCGGGCGCTACGTACTGACCGATGTCCACCGACTTGGCGCGTACCAGGCCGTCGAACGGCGCCGTGATGCGGGTCCGGCCTAGCGCCAGCCGAGCGTCCGCCAGCTGCGCTTCGGCGCTCCGCAGGTTGGCCCGCGCCGCTTGCAGCTGCGGCTCCCGGAAGATCAGGCTGCTCAGCGAGGCCGAGTCCGGCGCATCCAGCCCCTCGCGCGCCACGAGGCGCTGGTACTCCTCGCGCGCCAGCTCCTGCTCTTCCTTCCACTGCAGGACTTCGACCTCGCGCTGCGCCACCGCGGCGGACGCGGCGTCCACCCGGTTCACGTAGTCCGCCGGTTCGATGCGGAGCAGGAGGTCGCCCTTCTCGAACCGCCCGCCCGAGGCGAAGGCCGGCGATACCCATTCGACTCGCCCGGCCACCTGCGAAGACAGGACGATCTGGCTCTTCGGCCGTACGGTTCCGCTGCCGCGAATCGTCAAGTTGCCGGACCGAACGTCGGCGGGCGCGGTGACGACAAGCGGGATCCTTCGTGGAGGTTCCTGCGCCGCGGGCCGCGGACGGAAGACCATCAGCAGCACGAAGCCCAGAATCCCGACCCCGATGACCGTGACTCCCTTGAGGAAGGGACTCAGTCGAGCGAACGCTCTTGCCGGCTTGCTGAGAATGCTCATCGTCCCGCCTCCTCATCGGAGGGGAACGTCAGTCGATCCATCATCTCATATTCCTCTTCGAGCTGTTGCCCGATGTCTTCGTCATCCTCGACCCACGCCCCGCCGAGCGCCCGGTGAACTGCCAGCCGGGCGTCGGCCAGAGAGCGTTCTGCCCCCGCGAGGTTGATCTCCGAGCTCGCCAGGTTCTGC
>JABDQB010000127.1 GCA_013042495.1 Gemmatimonadota bacterium | reverse complement strand
ACGTCGGACGCGCTGTCGGGGTCGATCAGGGAGCGATTGGGCACGGAAGGCCTCGCATTCTTCGATGCCATCGCCCCGATCTTCTCGCGCGAGTCGATCGACGAGAGTGTCGCGTGGCTGGGTTCGCGATATGGAAAGGGCGAAGCGGCGTACCTGAACTGTCCGCTCGATTCGGATCAATACGAGGCCTTTGTAGACGGGCTCCTGGGCGCCGACACACACCAAGGTCACGATTGGGAGAATGTGCCCTACTTCGAGGGTTGTCTGCCGATCGAAGTGATGGCGCAACGTGGCCGGGAGACTCTCCGGTTCGGCCCCATGCGGCCCGTGGGGCTGAACGACCCCGGGACGGGTCTCAGGTACCACGCCGTGGCGCAGCTCAGGGCCGAGGATCTGGGGGGACGAATGTGGAATCTCGTCGGGTTCCAGACTCGCCTCAGGCGCGGTGAACAGGAGCGCGTTTTTCGGATGATCCCGGGGCTCGGAGAAGCCGAGTTCCTTCGCTATGGATCGATTCACCGGAACTCATATCTACGCTTTCCGCGCACGCTGTCTTCTCATGGGGGTCTGCCCGCACTTCCGAACCTGGTGTTCGCGGGGCAGCTCACCGGGGTGGAAGGCTACACCGAGTCGATCGCGAGCGGACTAATGGCGGCCCTCAACATCGACCGCATGGAGCGGGGCCTGGATCCCGTGCTGCCGCCGCCGACCACCATGCTTGGCGGTCTGTACCGCTACCTTCGGGAGGCTGACCCCGAGCACTTCCAACCGATGAACGCGAACTTCGGTCTGCTGGATCCGCTGGAACAGAAGGTACGCGGCGGGAAGAGGAAGCGAAGAGCCGTGTACTCCGACAGGGCCATGGCCGCGATTCAGAGGTGGTCCGACGAGTTTCGTCCGGGCGCCGGATCCGCCGGGCGGGCGTAACCGTGACCGGGGAAAGGGTCGCCTGGGTCGAAGATTTCCTCCGGTATGTTCGGGTCGAGCGTCGGCTCTCCGCTCACACGGAGGCCGCGTACCGACGCGACCTCCGCGACTTCCTGCTCTTCCTGGGGGATCACATGGACCGGGCCGAGTGGACCTGGTCCGACGTGGACCGGCTGGACATTCGCTCGTGGCTGGGTGACCTGGATGGCCGTGGACTCAAGCGATCCACCGTCGCCCGAAAGCTCTCCGCCGTGCGGGCCTTCTACCGGTTCCTTCACCGGACCGACGCCGTCTCGCACAATCCGGCCCGGCTCGTGCGAACGCCCCGGAAACGAAAGGAGCTTCCGGGGTATCTGACAAAGGCGCAATCGGAGGCCCTGTTCGCGTCGCTGGAAGCGTATGCCACTGGCGATCGTCCACTGGCAGTGAGGGACCGCGCGATGATCGAGATCATCTATTCCAGCGGTCTCCGCCTCGCCGAGGTGCAGGGGTTGGACGATGGCGATCTCGACTTGAATCGCGGGCTGGTGAAGGTGCTTGGAAAGGGTGGCAAGGAGCGCATCGTACCGGTCGGTGCGCGGGCACGTGAGGCCCTCGCGGACTACCTCCTGCGGCGGCCCGATGTATCGAAGCGGGAACTGCGGGCCGGCGACGGTCGCCCGCTCTTCATCTCGCGGCGCGGATCCCGCATTTCGCGTCGCCAGATCCAGCGTTCCGTCGGGGCCTGGCTGGCCTGGGCGGCAGAAGGAGAGAGTCTCTCCGTGCATGCTCTTCGGCACACGTTCGCGACACACATGCTGGACGAAGGAGCCGACCTGCTGGCCGTCAAGGAACTGCTGGGCCATTCGAGCCTCTCGACGACCCGCATCTACACACACACTTCCCGGGAACGGCTGACGGAGGCCTATCGACAGGCCCATCCCCGGGCCGATTGACCCGGACGGCGCAGTCCGGCCGTTCTTGAGAGGAGCTTCCGGTGAGATCAGTGCGAGCGACGACGATCCTGTGCGTCCGGCGTGACGACGATGTCGCGATCGGCGGAGACGGCCAGGTCACCATGAACGACACGGTGATGAAAGCGGGGGCCACCAAGGTTCGGCGGATGAAGGGCGGTCATATACTCGCGGGTTTCGCCGGCGGGGTGGCCGACGCGCTGACCCTGTTCGAGAAGTTCGAGTCGCAGCTGGAGCGCCATCCGGCCAACCTGATGCGGGCTGCGGTCGAGCTGGCCAAGGACTGGCGTTCCGATCGGTACCTGCGGCGGCTCGAGGCGCTGATGATCGTGGCGGACCGCGAGCACAGCTTGCTCGTTTCGGGCACGGGCGAGGTCATCGAGCCCGACGACGGAGTGCTGGCCGTCGGTTCCGGCGGAGCCTACGCGCTCGCTGCGGCCAGGGCCCTGGCCGCTCATTCCGAGTTGCCGGTTACCGGGATCGTAAGGGAGGCGCTCGGTATCGCTGCTGATATCTGCGTCTATACCAACCAGAACATCACGGTACTGGAGCTGGGCGGATGACGGAGCAGACGACCCGCGAGGGATCCAACGATTTCGCTTCACTGACTCCTCGCAGGGTCGTGGAAGAGCTGGACAAGTACATCGTCGGGCAGGGAGAGGCCAAGAAGGCCGTGGCCATAGCCCTTCGGAACCGGTGGCGCCGTCAGAACGTGGAGCCGGACCTGCGCGACGAGATCCTCCCGAACAACATCATCATGATCGGCCCGACTGGAGTCGGGAAGACCGAAATCGCCCGCCGCCTGTCCCGCCTCGCCGGGGCCCCCTTCATCAAGGTGGAGGCCTCGAAGTTCACGGAGGTGGGCTATGTGGGACGCGATGTCGAGTCGATGGTACGAGACCTCGTCGACATCGCGGTCAACATGGTTCGCAGCGAGAAGGAGGGTGAGTTTCGGGACGTGGCGGCGGACCGGGTCGAAGAGCGGCTGCTCGACCTGCTTCTTCCCCCGCTCGCGGATGGAGATTCCAAAGAAGCTCGGCAGGCTGCCGCTGCGGCCGAATCCGCCCGCACGTTCGTCGTGGGACCGACCGGGCCGCCTCACCTCGAGGCGGTCGAAGAGGAGGAGTCGCTCGAGGGGCGTCGTCGCCGCACGCGCGAGAAGCTGAGAGGCCTTCTCAAGGCCGAGAAGCTCGAGGACCGGGAAGTCGAAGTGGAGGTTTCGGAGAGCGCCGGGCCGACGGTTGACGTGGGTGCGATGGGCATGGAGGGAATGGACTTCAACATCGGCGAAATGCTCCAGGACATGCTCCCGAAACGCACGCGGCGGCGGATGGTCACGGTCGCAGAAGCGCGCAGAATTCTGCTTTCCGAGGAGACGGACAAGCTGATCGACATGGACGAGGTGGTGGACGAGGCCGTGGCGCGAGCCGAGCATATGGGGATCATCTTCCTGGACGAGTTGGACAAGGTAGCGGGGTCGCGCCAGGACCAGGGTCCCGACGTATCCCGCGAGGGGGTACAGCGGGACCTCCTGCCGATCGTAGAAGGTTCCACCGTGCAGACACGATACGGGATGGTCGGCACCGAGCACATCCTGTTCATAGCCGCGGGCGCTTTCCACGTTTCTCGTCCGTCAGACCTCATTCCCGAGTTGCAGGGTAGATTCCCGATCCGGGTGGAGCTCCACAGCCTCGGCCAGGCCGAGTTCGTGCGCATCCTCCTCGAGCCCAAGAACGCTCTCCTCACCCAGTACATGGCGCTGGTGGCCACCGAGGGAGCCGAACTGGAATTCACGGATGACGCGATCCAGGAGATCGCTCGGATCGCGGCGGATGTGAACCAGAGCCTGGAGAACATAGGGGCCCGGCGGCTACACACCGTCCTCACCACGCTCCTCGAGGACGTGATGTTCAACCTGCCGGATCCCGACGGCCCGCTCCACTTCGTGGTCGACGCGCAAACCGTTCGCGAGCGGCTGGCGCGAATCGTCGAAGACGACGACCTTCGGCGTTACATTCTCTGATTCAGTGAGCCAACCACCGGTTCCCGTCGGCTGAACGGGCCCGGATCAGAAAGGATGCGGGCGGCCAGCATGAGTGACCTGAAGCGAACGCCCCTATATGACGCCCACGTGGCTCTCGGGGCCAAGATCGTGCCGTTCGCCGGATTCGAAATGCCGGTGCAGTACCCAACCGGGATCACTCGCGAGCACGGGGCCGTGCGCGGGGCGGCCGGCATGTTCGACGTGTCGCACATGGGAGAGTTCCTGGTCGAGGGTCCGGGCGCCCTCGCTTTCGTGTCGTATGTGACCACGAACGATCCCGCTCAACTGGCGCTCGGGCAGGTTCAGTACAGCGTGTTCTGCCTCCCTGACGGCGGCATCGTCGACGACCTCCTGGTCTATCGCATGGGAGAGGAGCGTTTCCGACTGGTGGTCAACGGGGCGAACATCGACAAGGACTGGGCGCACGTCAGTGCGCTGGCCGGGGATTTCGATGTCGAGCTCACGAACGAAAGCGACGAAATCGGTCTGATCGCGCTGCAGGGACCCGCGGCCGAGGCCATCCTCCAGCCACTCGTCGACGTCGATCTGTCTTCGATGGGCTTCTATTGGTTCTCAGAGGGTCACGTCGACGGAGCTCCGGGTGTGATCAGCCGCACCGGTTACACGGGGGAGGCGGGGTTCGAACTGTATCTTCCGCCCGACGCCACGCGGTCCGTGTGGGATCGACTGCTCGCGGTTGGCCGTGAGCACGGACTCATGCCCGCCGGCCTCGGGTGCCGGGATTCGCTGCGCCTCGAGATGGGCTACGCGCTGTACGGAAACGACATCGACGAACAGACGTCACCCCTCGAGGCGGGACTCGCCTGGCTGGTGAAGCTGGATAAGGACCCGTTCGTGGGACAGGAAGCCCTGATCGCGCAGAAGGATGCCGGCCTGGACCGGCGACTCAGGGGCTTCAAGCTGGCCGAGCGCGGGTTCCCGCGTCCCGGCTACGACGTGATCTACGCCGGTGACGCGGTGGGCCCGGTGCGCAGCGGGACTCTCAGCCCCACGCTTGGCTGTGGGATTGGCACGGCCTACCTGCCGGCTGCAGCCAGGCCCGGTGACGACATGAGCATTCGGATAAGGAACCGCGACATTCCGGGCCAGGTCGTGCCGCTTCCGTTCTATGATGGTGGATCCCTGAAGCGGTGAGCGAGCAGTCGACGTTGCGCGTCGCGGTGCTCACCGTGTCCGACGGTGTCGCCGCCGGGGTCCGGGAAGATGCGTCGGGTGAACTGATCGAGGACTGGGTCCGCCAGCGGGGGTACCAGGTGTCCGAGCGTACCCTGGTGCCCGACGAGACCGGCCCGATCGCGAACGCGTTGATCCGGCTGTGCGATGAAGGCACCTGTGACCTTCTTCTCACCACCGGTGGCACTGGTCTTACACCCAGGGACGTGACTCCCGAGGCGACGCAAGCCGTGCTCGAGCGCACGGCGCCAGGGATTGCCGAGGCGATACGGCTGGAGGGTTTGCGAAACACCCCGCGCGCGGCCCTCGGGCGAGGGGTGGCGGGGGTCCGGGGCTCCACGCTGGTGGTGAACTTGCCGGGAAGCCCGGGCGGCGTATCAGACGGCCTCGGAGTCCTCGCGGTTTTCGTCGATCACGCCGTGGACCTCGTCCGCGGCCGTTTCACCAGTCACGACTGACCGGAAGGAGTCGCGTTGGCCCAAGTTTTCGTCGAGATGGGTGACCTCGAGAGCGCCGTCGCGGTCCGCGATGCCGCTGAGGCGGACGGTCATGACGTGGAGATGGTGG
>JABDQB010000125.1 GCA_013042495.1 Gemmatimonadota bacterium | reverse complement strand
GCAGAGCCCGAAACCTCCAGCGCCGTCACCTCTCCCTGGATCTTCGTACCGGCCGGAATGACGAGGCCCGTGGCGTCCGTGACCGGGGCCAGAAGCGTCACCGTGAACTTGTCTCCGACATTGGCCGACTTCGTGCTGAGCTCCTGGTCCAGGCTGACCTGCAGGAGACTGCCGGCCGAAACCGACATGTCGCGGTAGGTCGGCGTGCGCGGCTTCGGATCGGGCGTCGCGGTCGTCTGCCTGGGTCGAGCTGCAGGAGGCGGATCGCGCCGAGGGGGCGTCTCGGCTGGCACCTCGGCTCGCGCCTCCCCGGCGCCATCCGTGGCTATGGCCGTGTCCGCGAGCACGGCCAGCGAGTCCTGCGCCATCGCGAGATCGAGTTCGCGGTCGAGCGGGTCTTCCTCGTCGCCGGTCCCACCGCACGCGGCCAACGAAACGGTGGCGAGTAGCATGAACACCGGTGACAACGTTCTGAACTTCTTGCGCATCGAATCCTCCGGTACGGCCTGTGAATGGGCGCCGCTTCCCCGCGACGTCGATCTTTCGGCACTCGGGAGCGTCAGCTTGTGCAGATCCCGGGCCACCGTTTCAAGGTTCCGGTGGACCTCGCCGGGGCCTGCCTCGTACTCTATATATTCGCCCGCATGCTCGTACCGCCATATGGGTACTCGGATCCCTCCGGACCGAGCGCATGCCGACGGACTCACTCAACGATCGCTGACGACCGGGAGCCGAATGGGACAACTCCGCACGCTGCTGCCCTACTACAAGCCCTACTGGAGAGGCCTGGTAGCGGGGATGGCGCTGGTCGTCGTGTCGAACGTGTTCACGATCATCGGCCCGTTCATCGTGAAGCTGGCGATCGACGGCCTGTCCGCCGATCTGACACGGGAACGCATCGTTCAATACGCCCTGCTGCTGGTGGGCGCTGCGCTGCTCGCGGGCGCAGCCCGCTATGGCATGCGCGAGCTCCTGAACGGGATCAGCCGCCGGATCGAGACCGACCTCCGCAACAACCTGTTTCTGCACCTGCTCCGTCTGCCGCCACAGTTCTACGACCGGTGGCGCACCGGGGATCTGATGAGCCGCGCCACCAACGACGTGCAGGCCGTTCGCCAGGTGGCGGGACCGTCCATCATGTACCTGGTCAACACGATCACCATCGGGAGCATGGCCCTCGGTCTGATGATCTGGATCAGCCCCCGGCTCACCCTCATTGCCATGATTCCGATGGTCCTGATGCCGCCCCTCGTGATGTGGATCGGCAAGAAGATCAACGTGCGATTCGAGCGGATCCAGGAACAGTTTTCCGAGATCTCAAATTTCGCGCAGGAGAACCTGGCCGGTATCCGGATCGTGAAGGCGTACGGGCGCGAGGCGGATCGATCCGAGGCGTTCGCGGACCTCAATGCCGAGTACCGACGGCGGAACATGGACCTGGCGCGCATCTGGGGAGCGTTCTTCCCCATTCTCACCTTCATGGGCGGCCTCGGGTCGGTTCTCGTCCTCTGGATCGGCGGCCAGGAAGTGATCGCGGGCCGCATCACGGTCGGGGACTACGTCGCGTTCGGATTCTACCTGGTTCTGCTGATGTGGCCGATGATCGCCGTCGGATGGGTCACGAATCAGATTCAGCGGGGAGCGGCGTCGATGGGCCGCATCAACTCTCTGCTGGCCGAACCTTACGTGATCGACGACCCGGACGAGGCGATCTCTCCGGCCGCCATGAACGGCGCGATCGAGTTCCGCGATGTCTCGTTCCGATATCCGGGCACCGAGCGCTGGGTCCTGAAGAACATCTCCTTCCGCATCGAGCCGGGGCAGACCGTCGCGGTGGTCGGAGGGACGGCGAGCGGCAAGAGCACGCTCGTCGGACTCATTCCCCGTCTGTACGACGTCAGCGCCGGCGGCGTCGAGGTGGACGGCGTGGACGTGCGACAGATGAGGCTCGAGGACCTGCGGAACTCCGTCGGCATGGTGCCGCAGGAGCCGTTCCTGTTCAGCATGACGCTCCGGCGCAACCTGACGATGGAAGGTCCGGAAGACACCGAAGCCCTCCAGTTGGAGCGGGCGCTCGACGTCGCTCAGCTGCACTCGACGCTCGGCGTGTTGCCCGACGGTCTCGACACCCCGCTCGGGGAGCGGGGCATCAACCTGTCGGGAGGGCAGAAACAGCGAGCCACGATCGCCCGGGCCCTGTACCGGGAGACACCCATTCTCATCCTGGACGACTCCCTGGCGGCGGTGGACACGGTGACCGAGGGGGCCATCCTCTCCGGCCTCAGGGAATTCATGGCGAACCGAACGGCGATCGTCGTCTCGCACCGGGTCACGGCGGTGGCAGGTGCGGATGTGATCCTGGTACTCGAGGGAGGTGAACTCGTCGAAACGGGCACCCACGCGGAACTCGTGGCGCGCGGCGGCGTGTACACCCGACTGCTCGAGCGGCAGCTCCTCGAGGAAGAGCTCGAGCGCGAGGAACGCGAAGAAGCGGTGTAGCCC
>JABDQB010000123.1 GCA_013042495.1 Gemmatimonadota bacterium | reverse complement strand
CGAACGCCGTGCAACCGGTGATGTTCATGGAGAACCTTGACGAGCCCGAGGCCGACGAGAATCCCGCAGTCACCTACGCTTCGGTCTCCCAGTTCGTCGCACCGGGTTCCGAGAACGCGCAGCCACTCCGTCCGATCGACGATCGGCCGGCTGCGATCCTCGCGATGGTTGGCAACAGGGGTCGAGGCATCGGGGCAGACGGTCCGCACTGTCTGCCCGGTGAAGGGGGTCGCCCGAGAATGTTCACACGGAGCCAGGTGGTGTCCGGCGCTCCGTCGATCCTCCGGTCGGGCATGTAACCGACCCGGGACGGACGGCCACGAGATGGTGGCCTGACTCGTGTGACCTGAAGGGCCGGCCAACGCCGGCCCTTTTCTTACGGTAGCAGCTGGCCCTCCGCTTCCGGAGTCTTGCCCGCGGGCGCGCTATCCCGCGCGGTCGCAGCGCTGTCGCGGCCCTTCTGCCCGGTCAGTCCGCGCAGCACTTCGAGTCCGCGTTCCTTGGCCTTCGCCTCGCCGGACTCCCTGGCCTTCGCCGCCGCGCCTTCGATCACGCTCTGCGTCGATCGCTCCATCGCATCGGGATCGAGTTGGAACCGGGGATTCGTGGCCGTACCGGTGAGTCGAAGAGCCAATTCGAGAGCGCCTCCGGCTCGCACATAGCGATCGATGACCTCCCCGGCGGCCCCGGCGGCAGAGGTCGCGGCGCGGGCCAGCGTCGAATCGGGTCGCACGAGGGCGCCCAGGTCCACGGATCCACCGAACCCCAGGGCCCCCTGCAGCTGGGCCACCAGTTCGGAACCGGCGAAGTTGCTACCGTCGAGAACGATCAGTCCCCGGTCTATGATCAGTGGGGCGCTCCAACGGGTGAACCGGAGGTTGCGGGCGCCGTCCAGCCGCAAGAATCGAAGCAGACCGTCCGTGAGCGGGTTGGGCTCGATCCGGCCGTCGCGTATATCGAACCGGCCGACTCCCGCCAGAGCCTGCGTGACCGGGAGTACCATTCTGTCCAGGCTGCCTTCGAGCGTCAGGTCGAGATCGAGGGTCCCGGATACCAGTGTGCCGAGTGGCGTGTTCTGAGCCAGGTACTGCTCGGCGCGTACGTCCTTGAGAGACATCTCGAGCCGGAAGGGCTCGGCGTCGACGTCTCCGAGTCGCATGGTGCCGCGCGCCGAACCGGTGCCTCCGTAGGTCCCGAATCGGAAGTCCTCGAGCACGACCCGGTCCGGCCCCAGGAGCAGCAGGCCCCGCACGCGGTCCAGCCGATAAGGCAGGCGCAGCACCGAATCCAGCTGCACCGTTACCCGTCCCGTGACCGGGAGGAGTCCCGGACGACGAAACTCCCGCTCGGCCGCCCATTCCTCGGGCGCGCGACCCTGCAGCAGCCGGTCGGCAAGGCGGGCCCAGGCGATCCGGCCATACCCGATCTCCTGCTGTGACGTACCGAGAAGGGCATCGAAATCGAGCGCCGCGCCCTGTATTGACGCGTCCAACGCCGGTGTTCTGGGTGCTTCAGCCAGCCGTCCCAACAGGTCGCTGATCCTGCCCGAAGTCCGCACAGGATCCCCCGCTGCGACCACCCTGACACCGTCCCACCGTGCGGTTGTTCCCTCGAGCCTGACCACAGCCGACGGAACCTCGACAGGCCTGACCAGTGACCCGCCAGTGATTTCCACTGCGTCCAGTCCCAGATCCCCGGCGAGCCGCGTGGAGGCAAGCCGGCCGAGGGCGCCTTCGGCGGCGACATTCCACCGAACCGAACCCCGCGACAGCGAGGCTCCGTCGAGGTCGACAGTTCCGAATGCTCCAGCCAGCTCTCCGGCGTCGGCCCGGCCCTCCACACTGGCCTCAAAAGCCAGCGTCGTGTCCATGGCCAGCGAGCCCGAGCCGGTGATCTCGCCGCCCGGGAGGCGGGCCCTGACGCCTGAGAACTCTGCGACGGCACCGGAAAGCCGGATGTCGGCGTCCAGCTCTTCCAACAGCGGCCCCTCCTGGCCCCGGCGCATTCCTCCGCTGCGCAGCGTGACCATACCGTCCACGCCCGGAAATTCGCCGGGTCCGAGAACGCCTCGAATCGTGACGTCCACACCCAGGTCGCCCCACAAATCCGCCGGGACCGTCGCCCGGAGAGAGTCGGGCAGGGCCGAGATCAGGTCCGACAGGTCGACCTCATCGCCCCGCAGGGCGAGGTCGAGGAATCGGCGCGGTGACCTCACCGAGTCCACTCTCCCGATCACATCCACCGTGAGCCCGTTGATGGTGGCCGCACCTTCGTCGATCTGGATCCAACGCATCTCCGGCCCGGCAACCGCCTTCAGAACGGCCTCGATTCGGAGACCTCGCAGGCCGCGGGGCCATGCCGGGGGGTACGCGAACCGCAGGCTTTCGACTCCGGAATCCAGATCGAGGGACAGCGTTCCCCCGGCGTCTCGTCCGACCGCACCTTCGAGTCTCAGTCCGTCGGCCTGCAGCGTCCTGCCACTGACGGCGTCGCGGTATCCGATCCGGCCGTCGACCAGTTGAATCCCGCTTATTTCCAAAGCCAGAGGTGCATCGACGGATCCCTGGCCTTCGCGCGAGGCCGGTACGAAATCGCCGAAGTTCGTTCGTCCTTCACCGTCGACCTGCAGGAGGACGCGCGGGCCCACGGCGCGCACCCGATCGATCTCCAGGCGTCGGCGCAGCAACGGGAGCAGCCGGGGGCGCAGAAGGACCTCGTCCACCGTGGCGAGCGGAGTGCCCTCGAAGTCCGGCAGATTCTCGATCCTCAGGCGCAGGAGTCGCACCTGGGGACGAGGGAAAATCTGGAGGTCCGCGGAACCGATCGATACTCGCCGGTTCAGGGCGGACGAGATGTGGGGCTCTGCCCGATCCGCCAGCGAAGCGGGGTCGACGATCGCCCGGAAGACGACGATCAGGGCCAGGTAGGCGACCAGCGCGATCGCGAGCAATGCTGCCATAGAAAGGCCTAACCTGCGAGGCCAGCGTCGCTTATCGGTTCCCATGTCGTTCCCCTGGTTGCAGACCGTCCGGCCGCGAGTTCCGCGCGGGAACTCGAACTGGCACTGGCAGCGTTACCCATGCGGCAGGGGCGCGGCGCCGAGGTGCCAAAGGTAGTACGGCACGACGAGGTCGGACGTTCCGGCCGGAGACCCGGCTACCTTCGCGGAGCGCCCAACGGACGACAGTTGCTCCCGCGGGCACGGGTGGCATACCCTTCGGAAACGGTAGTCTTCAACCGGTCCCCGAAAGCGTAGACATGAGCGTTCCGGCCGAACAGAGACGACGGGAGTTCGAGAGCGAGGCGCTCGTTCATCTCGATGCCCTGTACGGCCTGGCCCTTCGCCTTTCCGGCGGGGACGAGCCTCGAGCCGAGGATCTGGTTCAAGAGGCCGTCCTCAAAGCGTATCGCGCGTGGGACCGGTTCGAGGTCGGCACGAATTGTCGCGCCTGGCTGATGACGATCCTGCGGAACACCTTCATCAACGAGTTCCGCCGGCGGAAGGCCCGCCCGACTCCCGTCGAATTCGAGCAGGTAGCGGAACGGCCCTCTTCGGAGGCGCTCTACGAGGCGGACCCCGAGGGCCGGATCTTCGACCATATCATCGACGACCAGGTGATCGCCGCTATCGACGGACTCCCCGACGAATTTCGGATCGCGGTCGTTCTTTCCGACCTCGAGGGCCTGAGCTACCAGGAGGTCGCCGAGCTCATGGAGATTCCCGTGGGTACCGTGAAGTCGCGCCTGTTCAGGGCCCGCAAACGATTGCAAGCGCAGCTGTACGATTACGCTGTGGAGATGGGATACTTGAGATGAGCGAATCTGGGACGCACCCGCCGGACGGAAGCCAGAGCGGGGGACAGGAGTTGAACTGCGAGGAATCGCTCGCTCGCGTCTACGAGTATCTGGACGGAGAGCTCGACACCGGCGAGCACGACGCGGTCAGGCTCCACCTCGAGAAGTGCCGCAGATGCTATCCGCATTTCGATTTCGAGCGCCTGTTCCTCGACTACGTGCACGAGCTCGGCTCGGAACAGGAGGCCAGGCCGGGACTCAAGGACCGCGTCCTCGAAATGCTGGAGGCCGAGACCCGCTGATCGGCGTTTGACGTTGCTGACGCGGCCCTCCCGTGGTACCCTCAGTCACCCGCGGCCCGGTCGGATTCCCGTGGCTCCGCAGCATCGCCGCCCGACCCCGCGGAACGATACCCATCCCTCCGCACATGACATGACCGTGAACAGACGATGGACGCCAAAATGAGAGACCTGATCGATCGGCTCCTGGACGCCCGCGGACCCTCCGGATTTGAAACGCGAGCGGCGGCCGTGTGGCGCGAGGAAGCCGCGACATTCGCGGACGAAACGTGGGGTGACGTCCATGGCAACAGTTTCGCCGCCATCAATCCCGGGGCCTCGCCGCGCGTAATGCTCGCGGGACACATCGACGAGATCGGCCTCATGGTCAACCATATCGACGACCAGGGCTACCTGTGGGTGCGCAACGTCGGTGGCTGGGACGCACAGGTCCTCGTCGGCCAGCGAGTCGAGATCCTCGCCGAGTCCGGCCTGGTGGCGGGCGTAGTGGGTCGCCGGGCGATCCACCTGATCCGTGGGGATGA
>JABDQB010000122.1 GCA_013042495.1 Gemmatimonadota bacterium | reverse complement strand
GGAACGCCTTGATCAGGTTGTGGTTGAGATAGGCGTAGACGCCGTCCTGCTTGAAGGTGTAGACGGCCGCTGCCGTTCCGCCCGCTACCACGTCCCAGGATTCGAGTCCCTCGTCCGGCCGGTTGTTGAACTTCCCGTACGGCCACACCCAGTCGCCGTGTCCGCCGATCAGGTGCGGATACGACGGGTTGTTGGCCTGCGAGTGGAGCATGAGGATGGTCTCGCCGACCTCGGCCTCGAGACGGATATCCCCGGTGAGGGCTCCGTACTGGCCATTGAAGGCGATATGGGTCGGAACCAGTCCGCGCATGACCTGGAGAGTCGGACCCATCTGGGACGCGTAGTTGTCGAACCGCAGCGACGTCCCGTCGTCGTTCATCGGGACGTAGTAGTCCTGTTCGCCGAAGTAGAACGCCCGGTCGTATCGGACCGGGTTGCCGTATCCGTCCCTCAGTCCCTCACGCGGCAGCACCAGGATGGCACCGTTCCCGCCGGTCACGACGTGGTAGGGCACCATCGTTCCGCCCGGAGCGCAATGGTACACGAAGAATCCGGCCTTCTCGGCTCGCCAGAGAAGACCGACCTCCTGTCCCGGGGCCACCTTGGTGAGCTCCCCGCCTCCCAATGCGCCCGTCGATGCGTGGAAGTCGATGTTATGGAGGAGCGTGTTCTGGACGGGCTCCTGGAACCGGACGGTGTCCGTCGTTCCGTTGACCAGCGTGAGATTCACCCAGTCCCACTGAAAGACGACCGGTACCGGACCGGGAACGCTGTTGTTGAAGGCCATCTGCCACACGAACACGCCCGGCGCGATTTCGGTCTCCCGCTCGATGATCTCGAGGCGGACGTTGACGATCCTGGGCGGACCGGAGGCGACCTGTTCGTGAGCCGGGAGAAACGGCGGAGCGACCAGTTCCTGGTCTACGGACTCGGCGTTCTCCAGCGGGAAGTTCACGATGTCCGGGTCCGGCTCGACCTTCCAGTCGGTCGAACCCCCCGGCGCCTGCGCGCATCCCGCGATCAGCAACGCAGCAGCGCAGGTAAACGCTCTGTATTTCATACATCCCCCTGTTTGGTGGACGCCGGGTGCACCCCTCGGAAAGGCACCCCCCGACTTAATAATCATAAAAATATGACCTTTAAGTGCGGTGTCAACCGTCGCGTACGTGGCGGGGCAAAGGTCCGTGCCGTTATCCTCGATAGGTTGGACGGGCCCGGTTATGGAAAGGCACTCATGCAAGGACGGTGCGGGTTGCTGACATGGGCGGATGTGTTGTTGATCGCGAAAGACGGGAACCCGATGCCGGACCGACGCGTCATGCGGACCGACGAGGAATGGCGGGCGCAATTGACGCCGGAGCAATACCGGGTGACACGTGGGAAAGGCACGGAACGCCCGTTCAGCTCCGAGATGTGCAGCCTGTTCGAACCGGGTCTCTACGCCTGCCTCTGCTGCGATACCCTGCTGTTCGACTCCGAGGTGAAGTTCGAGTCGGGCACCGGATGGCCCTCTTTCAGCCAGCCCGTCGAGCCGAACGCCGTGGCGTATCACCTGGATGGGTCTCTCGCGATGCAGCGCGTTGAGACGACCTGCAACACATGCGACGCTCACCTCGGGCACGTGTTCCCCGACGGTCCGCCGCCGAGCGGGCTGCGCTATTGCATCAACGCCGTGTCCCTGAAGAAAGTCGAGGGTGAGTCATGAAAGCGATTTCGCTTGCAGTCCGCTGACCTTCGCCCTGGCGATCGGGGCGCTTCGGTAATCGAATAGTGCGCGGTTGTATGGGTAGCTACCAACATGGAGTGAAGCGGAAGCCGTCTACGATCGGAGGACACAGTGGAATTCCAGATTACACCGGCGTCACCCGGCGCGACGCTGTTCCTGGTGGGGATCACCGTGCTCATGGCCGCGCTGGCGATCGGCTTCGGTTGGATGACCGTCTCAGCCACCCGGCCGAGCGTGGTCGTCGACGAGACGACCCTGACCCTGAAGGCGCCGTTCTACGGTCGCTCGATCGACCTCTCGCAAATCCGGTTGGACGAGGCGCGCGTCCTGCACGTGGATTCCCGTTCGACCGTAAGGCCCACCCGAAGAACGAACGGACTCGGCCTGCCTGGCCTGGGTGTCGGCTGGTTCAAGCTGGCGAACGGTGAGAAGGCCCTCGTCGCCTTGAGTTCACGGGACCGTGTGGTCCACATCCCAACGGACGAGGGATACTCCCTTCTCTTCAGCATAGAACGGCCGGAGGCCTTTCTGGAACATGCGACGCGCATGAAGCGCGGTTCGTGAGTCGCGACGAGTTTCTGACCGTCGCGATCGAGGAAGCCTGGAAGGGTCAGGCCGATGGGGGCATTCCGATCGGCTCGGTGCTCGTGATCGACGGCACGATCGTGGGGCGCGGACACAACCGGCGCGTGCAGCAGGGCAGCGCCATCCTGCACGCAGAGATGGACTGCCTGGAGAGCGCCGGCCGATTGACAGCAGCCGAATATCGTCGCAGCACGCTCTACTCGACCCTATCCCCGTGCGACATGTGCAGTGGTGCGGTACTCCTGTACGGGATACCGGCCGTCGTCGTTGGAGAGAACCGGACGTTCCGCGGCCCGGAGGACTACCTGCGCTCACGCGGTGTGGACATCCTCGTGGTCGACAATCGGGAGTGCCGGCAGTTGATGGAGGGTTTCATTGCCGCCCATCCCGAACTGTGGCAGGAAGACATCGGAATATAGCCAAACGAGGAGTCTTTCTATGAGGATCATATCGACTGCCGATGCTCCCTCTCCCGCGGGTCACTACTCACAGGCGATCGTCTACGGGGACACCGTCTACGTTTCGGGGCAGCTGGCCGTGGATCCAGTCACCGGCGAGAAGGGCATGGGCTCGATCGAGGAACAGACGCGCCTGACGCTTCGCAACGTCGAACAGGTGTTGTTGTCGGCCGGAAGCGACCTGAGCCACGTGATCAAAACGACTGTATACGTTTCGGACATCGAGCTGTGGGGCGGCGTGAACCAGGCGTATGCCGAAGTCTTCGGCGACCACCGGCCGGCACGGGCCGTCGTTCCCTCGCGCGATCTCCACTACGGCTGCCTGGTCGAGATCGAGGCAATCGCAGCGCTGCGGTGACGCGGTCAGACAGACTCAACACGGAGGTTCCGGAATGCGCTTCGCGACCGTCGGACTTGCTCTGGTGTTCATGTTGATGGCGGGTTGTAGCCCCGGAGATTCTCCGGAGCCGCAGACGGACGCAGCGCGCGACAGCGCCATCGCCGAATCGGCGATTCCGGGCGCGGCAGGCGTGAGGAGCGCCCTCTCGACAGCCGATTCTGCAGCCGCCCGTCGCGCACGCGAAGACTCGATCATGTCTGCCGACGATCAATGACGTCCCCGGCCGGATACCCGGGGCGCCCGCCCGAAATTGCCGGTACCCCGGAGCCCCCGTACTACGCGGTAATCTTCACGTCACGCCGCGCCTCGGAGCATGAGGGGTACAGTGAGATGGCCGACCGAATGGAGGAACTGGCTCGCGAGCAGCCAGGGTTCCTGGGCGTCGAGTCGGTTCGGGAAGGTGACATGGGGATCACGGTTTCCTATTGGGATTCGCCGGACGCGATCGAGAGATGGAGGAAGCATGTCGAGCACCGGGAAGCCCAGCGACTGGGCCGCTCGAACTGGTACGATGAGTACGCCGTCCGCATGGCTCGGGTGGAGCGCGGCCGGACGTTCGTGAGGGTGCGGGGCCGTGACTTCGAAGGTGTCGAGGGCGTGTGAGACTTCTTCGCGTCGCCCTGCTTGCCCTTGCTCTTGGAGCCAACACCCTGGTCGCACAGTCCGTCTCTACGATTCCAGATACGACGGTCACCACCGAAGCGGATTCCCCCGAAAAGGCCTATCTGCTCGGCGTCGGAATCGGTATGGGAGGCTTCCTGGCCGGCGGACTCGCAGGCCTCGCCGCGACTTCGGGATGCACGGGCGATGATTACTGTGGCGCCAGGGGCTTCCTCATCGGAGCCGCCGTCGGCGGTACCCTCGGAATGGCGCTGGGGGTCCACCTCGGAAACGACCGACGCGGGAGCCTGCCGCTGGACATGCTGACCGGCGCCGCAGTCTGGGGAATCGGAATCGGGGGGGCTGCGCTCAGCGACTGGGACGACACCGTAACCCTTATCGCCGCGATCGGTGTGCCGATCGCGCAGCTCCTCACTACGGTCGCAGTGGAACGAGCGACGGGCAGATCCCGGGACGCGAAGCGAAATCTCTCGGTCTCCGCCGGCCCCAACCTGCAAGGCGGCCTGACGCTCGCGGCATCCCTCCGCTTCTGATTCGCGGCACCTCGCTGGATAGGGTAGGCCCACGGTAGATTGACCTCCCGAACACCGAACCTTCAACCGATTCGCGTGAGCGACCTCTGGAAAGCAAGCGCCACATAGGGCTATTCGGTGCCACATCTCTCGGTGTCGGCGCCATTGTCGGCGGGGGAATCCTGGCCCTGGCCGGAGTCGCGTTTGCGGCGGCGGGCCCGGCAGCCATTATCGCTTTCGCTCTCAACGGGGTCATCGCGTACCTGACGGCGATGAGCTTCGCGGACCTTGCCCGGCGGTTCCCCGAGTCCGGGGGTGTCTACACCTACGCCAAGAAGGTCCTCAACATCGAGGTCGCCTTTCTCGTCGGGTGGGTGGTGTGGTTCGCGTCGATCGTCGCGGGCGTGCTCTATGCGCTGGGCTTCGCCGCGTTCGCGGCGGAGGGACTGGCGCGAGGGCTAGCAGTGGCCGGCGTGTCAGCGGTGTGGGCGCAGGGTCCAGCCCTGCGGGTCGGCCTCACTGTGGCCTCTATAGCCGTCTACACGATGGTCCTTGCACGGCGCGTTGGCGGTGCGGGCGACGCGGCCAACGTGGGCAAAGTCATCGTCTTCGCCGTCCTCATCGGGGCCGGAATCCTAGCCTGGGCCGGCGAGTCAACCACCGAAATGCTCGGGCGCCTGGACCCCTTCATGCCAGGCGGTTCACTCGGTGTCGTGGCGGCGATGGGATACACCTTCATTGCGCTGCAGGGATTCGGTCTGATCCCGACGGTGGGCGGTGAGGTCAAGGACCCCGCGCGGAACGTGCCGCTGGGCATGTATCTATCCCTGGGCATCGCTCTCGCCATCTATCTGCCGCTGCTGTTTCTCATGGCCACCGTGGGAGCCCCGCCCGGGGGAATCCGGACAGCGGCAATCGCCAGTCCCGAAAGCCTCGTGGCCATCTCGGCGGAACGGTTCATGGGGCCAAGTGGATACTGGCTGGTGATAGGGGCCGGCGTTCTCTCCATGCTATCCGCCCTCAGTGCGAACGTCGTCGCCGCTTCACGCGTGGCTTTCACGATGGCTCGGGATCGCACGCTTCCCCGCCGTTTCGGGCGCGTTCTCGGATCCACGGGAACGCCTGCCGTGGCCGTAGCCGTGTCGGGGATCATGATGGCGGTGATCGCACTGGTCGTCGGCGAAGTGGCTGCCGCCGGCGCCGCGTCGAGCCTCATATTCCTGGTCTCCTTCGCCATGGTGCACTGGACCGCTGCTCTCGCGGCCCGGCGCTCCGGCAAGGCGGGACCGGCGGTCATCCCGATCGTCGGAGGGGTCCTGTGTCTCGGCCTTTCGACGTTCCAGGCGTTCGTGGTCCCTGAAGCGGGCAGCGTAATCGCGCTGTGGCTGGCGATCGGGGCCGTTCTTTACCTCACGGTATTCGCATCGGGCGCAAGCACGGCGGACGCCTCTGCCGAGGCCCGCGATCCCGATCTGGCGCGTCTCCGAGGTCGAAGCCCACTCGTCCTCGTGCCGATCGCCAATCCGGCGCGAGCCGCGAGCCTGGTCGACGTTGCCGCCACGCTTCGGACTCCGGGCACGGGTCGCGTACTCCTGCTTTCGGTCGTCCGGCCACGGCCCGACAAGTCAGAGACGGAGCACACCATCTCGGAAGATGCGGAGGCCGTGCTCCGGGAGGCCCTGCAGCAGAGCTTCGAGAGTTCGCTGGCGCCGGAGACTCTGTTCACGATCGCCTCGGACGTGTGGCGCGAAATTGCGCGAGTGGCTCGAGTTCAGAGCTGCGAGACCGTGCTCCTGGGCCTGCCGGACCTCGGGCAGCCGGGCATGGAGGCGAGCCTCGAGGGCCTTCTCGCCGGGTTGGACGCCGACGCAGTGATCGTTCGAGCGCCGCGCAGGTGGCGGATGGACAGCGCGAGCCGCGTTCTCGTCCCCGTCGGCGGGCGGCGCGAGCACAGTCGCCTGAGGGCACGCCTTCTGTCCAGCCTGTCACGGTCCGAGGAGAGATCGCTCACGTTTCTTCACGCGGTTCCGCCCACGACGTCCACGGAAGAGCGGCGTCATGCCGAGCGGGAAATGAAGAGCCTGGCTCGCGACGAAGCCGCGGGACCCTACGAGGTGGCTCTGGAGGTTACCGGTCACGCGGTCGAGGCGATCATCGCGAAGGCCGCCGATGCGGACCTCGTGGTGATGGGGATGGAGCGGCGGGCCCGCGGACAGAGACCGCTAGGGGACCTGGCTCTCGCGATCGCGCAGCAGACGGACGTGCCTCTCGTCCTGATCAGCCGTCGGCCGCAACGATCGATCGTCGGACTCTCGACGGCCAGTTTCCTGACAACACGAACGGACGACGTCCGGTGATGGGGTCGGCCGTCCTCATCACCCTGGCCCTCGTGTTCTACTCGCTGGGGGTCTGGGCCGAGCGAGTCGTCCGATACCTGAAGCCGTGGCACGTGGCCGCCTTCTGGACCGGATTTGCATTCGACGTCGCAGGGACCTGGGCCATGCACCAACGGGCGACGGGCCCGTTCGACATTCTCGCGCTGCACACGCTAACCGGACAAATCGCGCTGTGGCTCATGCTCGTTCACGCGGCCTGGGCAACGCGCGTGGTCCGTTCGGGAAGCGAGCAGGCCCGGTCCAGCTTCCACCGCTACAGCGTGATCGTGTGGCTGATCTGGCTCATCCCGTATTTTGGCGGAATGTACATGGGGATGCGCGGCGAGTCCGACATCCCTGCCGTGGCTGTCGTTCCTTCGGCGAGACAGATCGAGTACCAGCGCATGGAACTGCTCGGGTTTCTTCACTTCACGGTGAACACGTTCACGGATCGTGAGTGGGGATACGGGGATGAGTCGCCCGGGATCTTCGACCCCAGTGCGTTGGATGCTGGCCAATGGGCGTCCGTGGCGGCCGCGGTCGGAATGAAGGAACTCATCCTGACGGCCAAGCATCACGACGGGTTCGCCCTCTGGCCCTCCCACCACACGGAACACTCTGTCAGGAATAGTCCCTGGAAGGACGGAGGGGGGGTTCGGAGGATGGGTGAGGGACGAATTCAACCCGAAGGAACCCGGGGACGGGAG
>JABDQB010000115.1 GCA_013042495.1 Gemmatimonadota bacterium | reverse complement strand
GGCGCCCGGATGATCGCCGGCACGGCCCGCTCCATGGGAATCGAGGGGGCGGACTGATGGCGAAGCACGGCAAGGGATACCGGGCGGCCACGGCGACGGTGGGCCTCGAGGAGTTGCGCGAAGTGCGCCAGGCCCTCGAGACCGTCAAGGAAACTGCGTATGCCAAGTTCGACGAGACCGTGGACGTCGCCGTTCGGCTCGGGGTCGATCCGCGGCACGCCGACCAGATCGTCCGTGGGACGGTGGTTCTTCCAGCGGGTACCGGTCGGGATGTGCGGGTTCTCGTCATCGCCCAGGGCGACAAGGCGAGAGAGGCCGAGGAGGCCGGCGCCGATTTCGTCGGCACAGAGTATGTCGACAAGATCCAGGGCGGCTGGCTCGAATTCGACGTTGCCATAGCGACCCCCGACATGATGAAGGACGTGGGCAAGCTCGGGCGCGTCCTGGGGCCGCGTGGCCTGATGCCGACTCCGAAGGCGGGGACCGTCACCATGGACGTCGCCCGTGTGGTGCAGGAGTCGAAAGCCGGAAGAATCGAGTTCCGGGTGGACAAGACAGGCATCATTCACGCCCCCGTGGGCAAGGTTAGCTTCGGCGTTGACGCGCTCGTCCGGAACTTCGAGTCGCTGATGGATGCCATTCAGCGTAACAGGCCGTCCGCGGCGAAAGGCACATACGTTCGAAGTGTGACGGTTTCCAGCACGATGGGTCCCGGGGTCGGCATTGACCCGAACCCGTATCGGTAAGCGTGCGATCCGCGAAATGAAGCGGGTCCAAGTCGGGATAGCACTATGGCAATGAAACTGGATCAGAAGCAGACGATCACCGCGGAGCTGCAGGGGATGCTGAGCTCGTCGGATGTCGTTTATCTCACGGACTTCACCGGTCTGACCGTCGATGCGATCGGCGTTCTGCGGAGGCAGCTCCGAGAGGCGGGAGCCGAGTACCGTGTGGTGAAGAACACGCTGACCATTCGAGCCCTCGAGGGGACGGACATCCCGGATCTGACTGAGCACCTCCAGGGGCCGACGGCTCTGGTGCTCGGCGGTTCTGACCCTGTAGCGCCGGCGAAGGTGGTTCGGGATTTCGCGAAGGGGAACGACGAGCGTCCGGTCGTGAAGGTTGGCGTCGTCGAGCGCCGTGTGGTATCGCAGGAGGAAGTGAGCCGGCTGGCAGAACTGCCGCCGATGGAACATCTGCTGGCGTCGATCGCCGGCGGTTTGACGGCCGGCGTCGGCGGCATCGCGGGGGCGCTCAATGCGGTCATCCGCGACATCGCCTACATGGTCGAGGAAGTGGCGAAGCAGGGGGAGCAATAGGGACGGGTCCCGGATCCCCACGGGGAGAGCACGGTCCGAAGCCATCGGGACCGGCCCCTAACACGGTGAACACAGTGGCAGGGAGTGCACGAAGACATGAGCAAGGTTGAAGAGCTTCTCGATGCAATCGGCTCGCTGACGGTCCTCGAGGCCGCCGAGCTGAAAGAGATGATGGAGGACAAATTCGGGGTCACGGCTGCCGCTCCGGTGGCGGTCGCAGCGGCCGGTGCCGCTCCGGCAGCGGCTGAGGAGCAGACCGAGTTCGACGTGATCCTGGCCGGGATCGGCGACAAGAAGATCCAGGTCATCAAGGCCGTGCGCGAGGTCACCTCGCTCGGTCTGAAGGAGGCCAAGGACCTCGTCGACAACTCTCCGAAGCCGGTCAAGGAAGGCGTCTCCAAGGAGGAGGCCGAAGCTATCAAGGCGAAGCTGGAAGAGCAGGGAGCCACCGTCGAGTTGAAGTAGTGGTTTAATCGAGGTCCCAACCAGGGGGCCTCGCCACGACAACTCGAGCGTTGGCTCTAGATGCGTAGCTCTTCAGACAAGAAGGTAGTTCGCGCTCGCACGGCGCCCTTAACGCCCCGGCGACCCCGTTAACGGGTCTCCGGGGGTCAGGGCGTTCTGTGCCTTCATATGGCAGTACCTGAACCGGCCCACGGGCCGTTCCATCACCAGGGGTGACCAAGTTGGCTGAACCGCAGAACAACGGATCGGTAGTCTCTTTCGCGAAGCTGGACTCTCCGATGGAGACCCCGCACTTCCTGGACGTACAGATCCAGGCCTTCGAAAGACTCCTGCAGCCCGACATTGAGGGCGATCGCAGGGACGTCGGACTCGAGCGAATCTTCAACGAGATATTCCCGATCGACGATGTGAACGGGAACTACTCGCTGGAGTTTCAGTCCTACACGCTGGGTGAGCCCAAGTACTCGGTGGACGAGTGCATGGAGCGCGACATGACGTACGCGGCGCCCCTGAAGGCGACGCTGCGCCTCGTGTTGTGGGAGGATCTCGGCGATGGGGAGCGCCGTCCGGCGGACATCCTCGAAAAGGAAGTCTATCTCGGAGATCTGCCGCTCCTCACCGAGCACGGGACTTTCGTGGTGAATGGCGCCGAGCGCGTCATCGTCAGCCAGTTGCACCGATCGCCCGGGGTGGTGTTCGAGGAGAACGTGCACCCCAACGGGACGCGCCTGTTCTCGGCGCGGATCATCCCGTTCCGTGGTTCGTGGGTCGAGTTCACGCTCGACATTCACGATGTGATCCACGTGCACATCGACAAGCGAAAGAAGTTCCCGGCCACGGCGCTCCTGCGAGCCCTCGGCCATGGGACGGATCCGGATATCCTGGAGCTGTTCTACGAGCACCGGGAAGTGCTACTGGGTGAGATCTCCGAGGATCGCACGATACGACGCGAGGTGATTGGCACTCCGCTCGTGGAGTCGATTCTGGACGCCGAATACGAAGATGATCCGCGGACCCAGGCTCTGGATTCGTTCGATCCGGCGAAGGCCGAGCCGATGTGGCTGGCGGACGACGTTTCGGCCGGCGGCGAGGTGCTGGCGCGGATGGGCGAGCGGCTGGACGACACGCTGGCTCGCCGGTTCACGCATGCCGGTGTCGACGAGGTGCCGGTGTTCGACGAGCCCACGGCCTTCGTGGCACGTCGCGGTGAAGAACTGACCGACGACCTCTACGACCGGCTCCTGAGGGCCGGTGTCGAGCGCATCGACGTGTTCTCCAGTGCCGCGTTCATTCCTCTGCGCGGTTCGTTCGAGGACCTGACGATGAGGCGTGACTGGAGCGTCCAGCCGACCCTGGCTGAGGACGTGGTCGATCCGAAGAGCGGAAAGGTCCTCGCGAAGCGGGGCTCCGAATTCACGTTGAAGCTGTTCACGAGTCTGCGTGAGAAGCGCGTGCGGGAGGCCCTGGTGTTCACGGGCGGACCCAGAGGAGAGTCTCCGCTCATCCGGAACACGCTGGCCAAGGACCCGACGAGTGGTGAAGCGGAGGCGCTGCGCAATATCTACTCTCTCGTTCGCCCGGGTGAGGCGCCGAACATCGAGACGGCCCGCACGGCGCTGGACCGGCTGTTCTTCAACCCGAAGCGGTACGATCTCGGGCGCGTTGGGCGGCACAAGGTCAATCATCGCCTTCGCGACGTGTACCGGCTGCTGGACATCGAGGTCCCGACCTCCGACACGACGGTGCTGGCGCCGTCCGACTTCGTGGCCATCGTTCGCTACCTGATCGAGCTCAGCGAGGGGCGAGGATACACGGACGACATCGACCACCTTGGAAACCGGCGGGTGCGATCGATCGGCGAGCTGATCGCGAATCAGTTTTCGGTCGGACTGTCGCGCATGGCCAGGCTCGTCCGGGAGCGCATGTCGATCAACAGCGATCCGGACAAGATGAGCATCGACGACCTGGTCAACGCCCGCACGGTCAGTGCCGTGATTCAGGCGTTCTTCGGGAGTTCGCAGCTCAGCCAGTTCATGGACCAGACCAATCCACTGGCTGAATTGACGCACAAGAGACGCCTGAGCGCCCTTGGGCCGGGTGGTCTGAGTCGCGAGCGCGCGGGCTTCGAAGTTCGCGACGTGCACTATTCGCACTACGGTCGGATGTGTCCGATCGAGACCCCGGAAGGGCCGAACATCGGACTCATCACGTCGATGACGACGTTCTCCCGGCTCAACGAGCTCGGGTTCCTCGAAACTCCGTATCGCAAAGTTGTGGACACCGTCGTCACCGACGACATCGAATGGCTGTCGGCCTCCGAGGAAGAGGACTACTCGGTCGCCCAGGCGAACGCGGCCCTCAACCCGAACGGCAGCTTCGTGAAGGACCTCGTGCTATGTCGGCGCCGCGACGACTATCCCTTGCTGCCGCCCGACGAGATCGACTTCATGGACGTCGCGCCCGATCAGCTCGTTGCGGTTTCGCCGTCGCTGATCCCGTTCCTGGAGCACGACGACGCCAACCGGGCCCTGATGGGATCGAACATGCAAAGGCAGGCGGTCCCGCTGCTGTTCCCGGACGCGCCGCTGGCCGGTACGGGGCTCGAAGAGAAGGTGGCGTCCGATTCCGCGGCCGTGATCACGGCCCGGCGTGGTGGCAAGGTCACGCGCGTCACCGCCGAGGAAATCGTGATCGACACCGGGGCCCGCAAGGGGGCGAAACAGGACGAGCCGCTGGCCCGGCTGTCGCAGTACGACCGCTACCGCCTCAAGAAGTTCTGGCGAACCAACCAGGACACCGCCATCAATCAGCGGCCGATCGTCCAGACGGGGCAGAAGGTCAAGACCGGAGATGTGATCGCGGACGGAGCGGCCACGGACCTCGGAGCCCTGGCCCTGGGCCGGAACGTCACCGTGGCCTTCATGCCCTGGTATGGGCACAACTTCGAGGACGCCATCGTCATCAGCGAAGGCCTGGTGAAGAACGACGCGTTCACGTCCGTGCACATCCAGGAGCTCGAGCTTCACGTTCGCGATACGAAGCGTGGCACGGAAGAGATCACCGTCGAGATCCCGAACGTCGCGGAAGAGGCGCTGGTGGACCTGGACGAACGGGGCATCGTCCGTATCGGCGCGAGCGTCAAGACCGGCGATATCCTGGTGGGCAAGATCACTCCCAAGGGCGAGACGGAGCTGTCGCCCGAGGAGAAGCTGCTCACGGCGATTTTCGGCGAGAAGGCGAAGGACGTAAAGGACAGCTCGCTGCGCGTGCCACCGGGAGTGGAAGGCACGGTCATCGACGTCAAGATCTTCTCGCGACGGATCGACGACGGGTTGTTGGAGCGGGAGCACGGAGAACGTATTGCCCGTCTGCGCGAAACCGAGCGCGAAGAGATCATCCGCATCACGGACGCTCGTGACGAGGAGCTCTTTGGTCTGCTCGAGGGCCAAACCGTGGCGTTGCTGCTCCGCCGCGGAACGATCGAGCCACTTCTCAAGGAAGGCCAGAAGCTTGGCAAGAGAGCACTCGGCGATCTGCAGTTCGATGACGTCGATCTGAGCACGCTCAAGGTCAAGAACGACATAGCGAACCGGCGAGTGCGCCGGGTGATCGATGAAGCCAAGCGCCGCATCGAGCGCATTCGGGAGCGGACCGAGGAGTCGATCGACCGCGTGTTCCAGGCTGACGAGTTGTCGCCTGGAGTGGTCCAGCTCGTGAAGGTCTACCTCGCCGAGAAGCGCAAGATATCCGTCGGCGACAAGATGGCGGGACGTCATGGAAATAAGGGGATTATCGCGCGGGTCGTACCGGAGGAAGACATGCCGGTGCTCCCGAACGGGACGCCCGTCGAGATCGTCCTGAACCCGCTCGGCGTCCCCAGTCGAATGAACGTCGGTCAGATCCTGGAGACTCACCTCGGTTGGGCGGCGGCGCAGCTTGGCTTTCGCGCTCAGACCCCGGTGTTCCAGGGGGCTACGGAAGACGAGATCGGCGCCCTGCTCAAGCTTGGCGGTGCGGCGTGGGCCGGCCAGTTCCTGGCGCGTGACGTCGAACTCCCGCCGATCGATGCAGCGACGGTTCAGAAATTCGCGCGATCCGTCCAATCGTTCTCGGGTGACTTCGCCCCCAAGAAGAACGGCCACCCGGCTGGGCTCGGCCGCAGCCTCGACGCCTATTTGACGGCAGGCGCCGACAAGACCGCCAAGGCTTTCTTGAGAAGTTTCGGCGACTACGTGCTGGAAGTGGCGCGTGCCGCTTCGGGCGCTACCACGGCTGCGAAGCTGAAGCAGTCGGGTTGGCCGGCGGCGGCCGCTCTGGTGGGCAAGAAGGCGCTTACCGCGGGGCTGGATGCCGCGGTCGTCGAACTGATGCTCAAGGCCGGTATAAAGCCCGGAGGAAAGATGACGCTGAGGGACGGTCGCACCGGTGAGCCGTTCGACGCCGATGTTACCGTGGGCGAGATCTACATGATGAAGCTTTCGCACCTCGTGGATGACAAGATTCACGCTCGTTCGATCGGGCCATACAGCCTGGTCACGCAGCAGCCGCTCGCGGGCAAGGCTCAGTTCGGCGGCCAGCGGTTCGGTGAGATGGAAGTGTGGGCGCTCGAGGCTTACGGAGCGGCGCACACGCTGCAGGAAATGCTCACGGTCAAGTCCGATGACGTCACCGGACGCAGCCGGGCGTACGAGGCGATCGTGAAGGGCGAGAACCTGCCCAAACCGGGCGTGCCGGAGAGCTTCAACGTGCTGGTCAAGGAGCTCCAGGCGCTCGGACTCAGCGTGACGCTGGGCAGCGACGACGACGATTCGATTTTCGCGCAGTGACGGATATTCAGCGACAGAGGGGTCACAC
>JABDQB010000114.1 GCA_013042495.1 Gemmatimonadota bacterium | reverse complement strand
CGGCAGGCCTGGGGCGGGGCAGCGACTGACCGCGGATTCAGGTGCCGAAGTCGAAGGCCTCCGGCGGGTGAGTCAGAGCCTCAGGGGCTGGCGGTGAAAACGTCGCCCGTCCAGCCCTTGAGCGCCCACAGCCGGTAGTCGGCCGTCACGCCGACCCCCCGCTTTCGCTGCGCGGGCCCAATCTCGATCGTCGACTCGAACCTGCCACCGAGGTCTGCCACGATTTGGCGGGCCCATCCGTCGTCGATGTCCACGAAAAGAAGGCAATCGCCGATACCTGCCATGTCCTCGAAGCCGGGCCAGAGGTCGTACTGGTTGGAGCGCCGCCGGATGTTGAGGGAGGTCACCGCCGGTTGGTCCGGCAAGTGGAAGGCCAGTTCCGACGCCTCCTGGTATCGGTTCGTGGCTACGTAGACCGCGGGACAGCCAGCGGCGGACATCTGCGTACGAGCCTCGCCGGTCACTTGCGCGAGCCATTCCCACCCGTGCCCCTGAGCGATCGGGTCGCGTCGCGCGTCGATGGGGAGCGCGGGAATGAGAGCCTGGACGTAGACCACGGCCACCAGCCCCGCGCCCAGCCCCAGCCCCCACTGGAGCCACCGGCGCCCGCGATCCCGCCAGGCCACCGTGCCAAGGAGGACGACCCCGGCAACGTAGGCCGGCGCTGCCCAGTTGGGCTCGACCCGCCTCCGGAGCGCGCTGAGAGCAAACGTGGCGAACACGACGACCGCGATCCCCGCGAGGACGGTGCGCCGTGAATCGCCCTCGCCCCGCATGCCGATGCGGACCGCTGCGATGGTGGCGATGCCCATCAGAACGAACAGGATCGGGGAGACGAGGCCCATCTGGCCCCCCAGGTACTCGAGCAGCCGATTCGCGGCCCCCAGTCCCTGGCCGATCAGCCCGGCGTCCGATCCACTACCGCCGAGTCCGTGGTCCAGTTGAAACGCGAACGACGGCCAGCCGAGCTGGGCGTTCCACATGATCACCGGTGAGAACGCAGCCAGGCCAAGCCCGACCCCGATCCAGGGTCCGGGAGTCAGGAGACGGCGGCGAAGACGCGGGTCGAGGCCGAAGCCGAGTGCGACCCCGGCTGGCAGCAATATGGCCGTGTACTTGGACAGCAGCGCCGCTCCGAGGGCCAAGCCGGCGGCACACCACCAGGCGATCTCGGGCATGCTGCGCGGTTCCTTCTCTACGGCCCGGATCAGCGTCCAGGTCCCGACGGCAAAAGCGGCCAGCAGGGGAGCGTCCGGTGTCGCGAGAAGCAGTCCGGCAGCGGCCATCGGCATCACGGCCAGGGCGAGCGCGGTGATCAACGCGGCCCTTCCGCCGGCAAGCCGGTTCGCGATCGAGACCGCCGCGATCGAGCCGAGGAGACTCAGGAGGATGGACCCGAAGCGCACGCCGACGCGCGTTTCGCCGAACAGCGTCGTGCCGAACGCGATGACCGCCGCGATAGCCGGGGGGTGATCGAAGTACGACGGCGCCGGCCGGCGCGACCACTCCCAGTAGTACGTCTCGTCCGGGAGAAGCGGGACCAGACCGGCCATGATCAGCCGAACGACGACGGCTGCCAGGACCACGCCGAGGGCGAGACGCCAGAACCGGATGTCTTCCGCCCGTGTCACTTCTCTTCCAGCGCTTCGGCCGCCGCTGCGAGTCCGGCCGCCGCGTCCAGCTCGATTCCCTGCCGTGCGAGACCGTCTGCCAGGGCTGGCAGCAGGTTCAGCACGTTGCGGGGCTGCGCCGAGTGTCCCATGCAGCCGATACGGATGATCTTGCCAGCCAGGTCGCCGAGTCCCCCGGCGATTTCGATTCCATGGGTGACGAGGATGTGCCGGCACAGGGCCTTTCCGTTCACGCCTTCGGGGATCCGCACCGCGTTCAGGCTGGGGAGCCAGAAAGCGTCCTCCGGGTTCATCCGGAGGCCCATGGCTTCCACCCCTGCCTTGAGCGCCCCGGCGATATGGAGGTGCCGGGCCCAACGCTCCTCGAGGCCCTCCTCGGCGACCAGTCGCAGCGCCTCACGCAGGCCGTAGATGGCCGTGATCGGCGCCGTGTGGTGGTAGGAGCGATCGTCCCCCCAGTAGCTCTCGAGGAGGCCGACGTCGAGGTACCAGCTGCGTACCATCTCGCTGCGGCCGCGGACCTTGTCGAATGCCCGATCGTTCAGCGTGAGCGGACTGGCTCCCGGCGGACAGGACAGGCACTTCTGGCCGCCCGAGTAGGCGACGTCGATGTCCCAGTCGTCGACCCGAAGCTCGACGCCGCCGAGCGAGGTCACGGTATCGGCAATCACGAACGCGTCGTGCTCGTGCGCTATCGCCGTGAGCTCGGCCACGTCCGGTTGCAGGGCGCCGGTACTCGTCTCCGCGTGCACGAATCCGAAGACGCGGGGCCGGTGCTCCTGGAATGCCGAACGCACATCCTCCGGGTCCAGCGGATAGCCCCACGGGGCGTGCACGTGCACTACTTCGCCGCCGGCGCGGCGAGCCATGCTGTCCATACGGGCGCCGAAATACCCGTTGGTCGGCACGAGGACCACGTCGCCCGGCTCGACCATGTTGGCGAACGCGGCTTCCATGGCTGCCGAGCCCGTCCCGCTCACCGGGATCGTCCATCGGTTGTCGGTCTGAAACGTGTATCGGAGCAGTGCCTGCACTTCCTGCATGATCTCGATGAACGCTGGATCGAGATGTCCGATGAGCGGAGTGCTCATGGCTCGCAGGACTCGCGGATGAACATCGCTCGGTCCCGGTCCCATCAGGATCCGACCCGGAGGGTTCAGGGCTCCGACTTCGGGTCTATGCATGCTTCAGCCTCACCTCTCCTCCAGCCTTTCGGCCGGGATGGACACGCGTATCACGCCCCGGAAGTCGCCCACCGCATAATCGGTGGCGAGGTCGCCCGGGTACCGCTCGTCCAGGATCGCCTGGACGGCGGGGTCGATCTCTCCCGAAGCGCCGTGGCAGCTGAGGCATGGCGGCGCGATCGTCAGAGGCTGGTAGTACCGGTATTCGTCGCGTCCCGCCCGCTGCACCCAGGGGCTCGGCAACTCCCCGGTTTCGGCGATGGCCGACTCGAAATAGCGAAGCGCTGCGGTCTCGTCTTCGTCCGGAGCGTTGGCCGGGTTCCGGACCTTCATGCTGGTACGTTTCAGGTCCAGGCCCTGCTGCCGTGCGACGCCTGACGTTAAACCGATGGCGCTGGTCGAACAGAAATCGACCGCATTCACGGGTCCGCCGTGCTGCATCGCTCCCGTGAGCTGAGCGACCAGCGTTCCCATCAGCGCCCGCGAGGCCGAGCCGCCCACCTCAAGCGCGGCGGCCTGGACGTCCGGGCTGACTTCCTTCTGGCCACCGGCCTCGCAGGCCACGCCGGTCGCGACCAGGAGAAACGCGGGCACCCTTTTCACGAATCGGTTCATATGCCGGCCTCCCAGTGAAGAGGTTACCGAAATCTCCATGAAGATCTTGCACCCTGCGGAAAAGTGCCACCTTGCCCGGACCTTGCCCCAGGCGCATGGATCTTCGGGTTACATTCGGGTACATGGAAACCCTCGGGCGTCGCCAAGACACAAGTATCTGCATAACAGTTAGTTACGAGGTATTACACTCAGCATTCACCGGCCTGTTCCGCCGTCCTGCAACGCCTGAGGGCACAAAACGGCGACTGGTCCATGAATTGCGCTTCCACCGTGCGTACGCATGAGGTGCCCTGGCACCCGACGAATCACCAATCGCAGCCGACGGATCGCATGAACCGGATTCGCACAGGTAATCAGAGAGGCTTCACGCTCGTCGAGCTGTTGATCGGACTCACGATCATGAGCGTCGTGGGGCTTATAGCCAACACTTCATTCCGGAACTTCAGGGAGCGCACGATCCTGAACCGGGCCGCACAGGTAGTGGCCGCGGATGCCGCGATGACCCGGACGTACGCGATTCGAAATCGTGCCAACGTCTCGCTGGTCGCCGACGAATCGAACCAGAGGTACGAGATCCGGGATGCAGCGGGCAACGTGCTTAAGACGCGGTGGTTCGATGCGGAGTCCGATATCCGACTCGGCTCGTTGGACATCGTCAATACCGGCGACTCTCTGACCTTCAACTCCCGGGGAATGCTGGTCTCAGCCTTCGGCATCATCGACATCGGAACGGATTCCGGCTCCAAGCGAGTGATCGTCAACGGACTCGGACGCCACCGGGTCATCAACAATTGAGGTCCGAACGATGACGATTCCCGCGCGGATGAAGGACCGTCTGAGCGACGAAAGCGGTTTCGGACTTGTCGAAACGTTGATCGCAATCACGATCCTCGTGATCGGTCTGGTGGCCGTGAGCGGGCTCAGTCTCGCATCGGCTGACCAGGCGCTGATCGCCAACTGGCGCTCACAGCAGGCGTCGGCCGCCCAGATCGTGCTCGAGGGAATCGAGAACGACGGGTGGTGGGGCGCGGCCAGCGGTGTCGATACAGTGAGCGTGGCCGGGCACGAAATCCCCGTAAAGGTCGCAGTCTCGAGCGTAACCAAGCGCGTGCGACAGGTCACGATCGTCGTCGCCGGAGTCGGAGAAGCCGACACGGTCATCTACAGGACTCGGCTGTACAAGCCGCTGCCGCTGCCGGATCCGCCACCTGGTCCATGATGAGGAGAACTGGGGAGTGAATCGAATCAAGTCGCAGAACGGGTTCACGCTGGTCGAAGCACTGGTCGCCATGCTGATCAGTGGCGTTCTGGCATCCGCCCTGCTGTCGCTGATGTTGGGGCAGAGCCGCTTCTACGAGCGTACGGATGACCAGCTCTGGGCGGAGCAGACCAACCGCGCGACGTTCGACATCGTTTCATCCGAGCTGCGCATGGCGTCGGCCGAGGATCTTCTCGCCGCCGAATCCGATTCCGTGGCCGTTCGATTCGACATCATGCGCGCCATCGTGTGTGATTCGACGGCGGCTGACGCGGCGGTCCTCATGGTCTACGACACCGTGGCCGCCTGGGGATTGGACGGAGGACTTGTCGGAACCGCCTACACGGACCCGTGGGTCGAAGACTTCGAGTACGCGGATGGCTTTCTGCCCACCACGGTCTCCACGGGGTCCGGCCCCAAGGCCACCTGTGTCGCGAATGGAGGGCCAGGGACCAATCCCGACGACACGTACGCCGAGCTCTCGGGATGGACCGGCGACTTCGCCTCCGGAGTGCCCAACATGGGATCGATGGTGAGGTTCTACAGCCGTCTTTCCTACCACTTCGCTCCATCCACGTTCTTCACGTCGCGAACGGCGCTGTGGCGTGGAGCCCAGGAGCTGGTGGGACCCTTCGAGAACGATGCGAGATTTCGGTACGTGATGGATGACGGAAGCGTCCGGAACAGCGTACCCGCATCCCAGTTCGATGAGGTAGTGGCGATTCGGCTGATCGTCACCGCCGTCGGGGACGGTGCCAACCGTTACACGGTGGAGCGGGATCTGCAGTTCGACATTCCATTCCGCAACTGACGAGCGGAAGCCCCGCCGAACCCCCGGACCCCCGAATCACGACGCTGCGCAGCAACATTCTCGCGCAACTCGACCCCTGCCTCACCAGGAACAACGTCATCCGCCTTCCAGGGGTACCTTTCTCCAGTTGCAGAGCTTGGGTCGGACATAGCCGGCCCGCCAGCCATGGCGTAGGACAGGCTACCGGACACGCGCACCGAAGACGGAGTTTGGTCTGGGGGGGAACCAAGGACGGCGTCCAGGCAGACCTGCCCGGACGCCGTCCGCTCGGGAAGACGGCCTATTGGTGCGGAATTCCTACTGCCAGCGCTCGGCCCAACTGCCGGGCACCTCTGAAAGCCCGCCGAAGGCCGACTTCATCGCCATCTTCATCTTGCACGAGTCGTACAGGAACTCCTTGTTACCGTTGCCGAGGTCGGAGGCCGGTACCGTCTCACCCAAGAGCTCGTTGAGACCGGTGATCGTCGTTCCCGCCACCGTCTGGAACCCGTTGCTGGTCAGGTAGCCGCCCACGAGCACGACGCCATCCCAGTCGAACGACCCGTTCATGTCCACGTTGTCCTCCACGATCAGCACGCCGCGGCCACTTTCACCCGGTCCCACGGTGGCGTTGCCGGTGACGTAGACCACGGGCCACTCATCGGCGGGCAGCGAGGCGAAGTTGGGCCAGCTGTCGGCAGGGATCTCGTAATCCGGAACCAGGAGACCTTCGTTGACGATCGCGTCCCACGGCACTCCCGTAGACTCGAGCAGGTCGAGCGAGGACGCCGCCTCGAGGACGGGGGGGTCGCCTTCCGGCACCAGAGCGCCCCCAGACTGCACGTAGCCTGAGGGCGGCACCGCCACGCCGGCCACGTCGGGCTTCGGGGAGTTCGGACAATTCGGGTTCCCTCCCGAGGCTTCGTCCTCCCCCGAAAGCTCTCCCGCATTCCCCGTCTTCAGAAGCCCCTTGCCCGCCGCAAACGCACCCTTGGCGACGATGGAGCCTTCGTTGTAGATGGCGAGCCGGGAAATCGTACGGGAAGCGGTTCCGCCCTCCGGCGGGGTATACGTGGACACGGACCGCACCCGGTAGAGTACCCTCTCTTCGGGCAGGTCCAGGATCTTCTCACCCTGTACGATGGCCGACCCGACCGGGTACGTGAAGGTATCTGTGCTCGTGGCATGTAGCTTCGTCCCCAGGTACTGCTGCAGGCCCGCGTCCGCCACGTATAACGCGCTCGTGCCGGCTTCGTGGTTCTCGCTGGCCCGCAGCTCCGTCTCGGTCATGACC
>JABDQB010000113.1 GCA_013042495.1 Gemmatimonadota bacterium | reverse complement strand
CTGATTCCGTCTTGAGGAAGCGAATGATGGCGCGGGAAGCACGCGGCCTCACCTCGACGGCGACCTGGTTCACTCTGGCATTCTCCGGTTCTGTTCTTCCCCGCGGTGTGGCGCGGTCCCGCCGGGGGTTTCACTTCGCACGGCTGGACACCCCTGAAGCGAGAGCCCATTTTGCTCGACCGACCGCCGAGACCGCAAGCACAGGAAGAATGAGGATATGACGCCGACAGAGCCAACCGGCCGCTCGGAGATTCTCCCCTCCGCTTACCAGCCCGATCTGCCCCCCGCCCGCTTTCTGGTCGACGAGGCACCGGGTGATGAAGCCGTGCCGCTCGATGTATTGATCGTCGGCGGTGGCCCGGCGGGGCTTGCCTGTGCCATCGAATTGTCTCGACTTGCTGCGGAGGATGCGGAGAAGGGAGGGGATCTGGAAGGGATCGAGATCGGCGTCCTGGAGAAAGCGGCGGCGCTCGGTGAGCATTGTCTTTCGGGCGCGGTCGTGAACCCTTCGGCCTTTCTGGAGCTCTTCCCGGGAATCAGGAGCGAAGACTTGCCGTTTCGGGGAGCCGTGCCGTCGGAGAGTGTCTACCTGCTGTCCGAAGCCGGGAAGCGGAAGATCCCGACGCCTCCCCCGATGCGAAACCATGGGAACTACGTGGCCTCCATCTGCGAGGTCGTGCAGTGGCTGGGGAGCAAGGCAGAGGAATCAGGAGTCAACGTGTTCACGGGCTTTCCGGCCGACGCTCTGCTCGTGCAGGGGGACCGGGTCGTCGGGGCGCGCACGGCGCCCGCAGGGCTGAACCGGGAGGGGCAGCCGGGTAGTGGATTCATGCCGGCCATGGATTTGGGCGCACGGGTCACCGTTCTCGCTGAGGGAAGTCGGGGTCCTCTCAGCCAGTCCTGGCTTCGGCGCGAGCAGGTAGGCTCGGCCAATCCCCAGATCTTCGCTCTGGGCGTCAAAGAGCTGTGGCAGGTGGACAGGCCCCTGGACAGAGTCATCCACACGCTCGGCTGGCCGCTGCCTCGGGATGCGTTCGGCGGCAGTTGGATCTACCCGATGGGGGACGATCTCGTGTCGCTCGGCCTGGTCGTCGGTATGGATTACCGGCAGAGCACGCTGGACGTGCACGAACTGCTGCAACGGTTCAAAGGACATCCCCTGGTGCGGCAGATTCTCGATGGCGGAGAATGCGTGGAGTGGGGGGCCCGCACGATTCCCGAAGGGGGGTACTACGCCATTCCCGAGCGCTTGCACGGGGACGGCGTACTGATCGCCGGGGATGCGGCCGGTTTCGTGGATGTCCCGAGTCTCAAGGGAATCCACTACGCGATGTTCTCGGGGATCTATGCCGCGCGGGCGACCTTCCAGGCTCTCAAGAGCGGTGCGTCCGATCGCGCCGCTCTGGCACCGTACGACGATATGGTTCGCGCGAGCTCGATTTCGCGCGACCTGTATCGTAGCCGGAACATGCGAGCCGCTTTCAAGTCGGGGTTCTATCGTGGCGGCTTCCGGTCGGCGATGTCGATCGTCACGGGTGGTCGCTGGCCCCGAAAGCGGATCTCCGTCGACGAGGATGCCGCTGAGCCGAGGGAGGTGACGCCGGCCCGTGAGTTCTCTCCAGACGGCGAGTACACGCTCAGCAAGGTCGACGCGGTGTTCCGGTCCGGGAACGCGACGCGGGACGACATCCCCTCGCACCTGATTTCGTCACCTGACCTGCCAGCAGAAGTGCAGGGGCTCTACGAGCACATGTGCCCGGCGGGCGTCTATGAGGCAGGAGAGGACGGTCTCGTCGTGAATGCTCCCAACTGCATCGACTGCAAGGCCACTGACGTGATTGGTCCGCGGTGGACACCGAGGGAGGGAGGCAGCGGCCCGGCCTACAAGAGAATGTAGCTTCCGGGAGGGAATTCAGGCAGCCGTGGCAAGCGTGGCCCCGACGACCGAGAGTGGTCGCCGGGGCTTCGCTTACGTGGCCTGCCTCGCCGGTTCGCGAATTCGGGACAACACGACTCGATAGGGCCAGTCATGTTGTCCCGTTTCACGCAGTTTAGTTGGAGCCGCTCAGAAGCTCGTCGAGCAACTCGTCCGCGTTGTAGACACTCCTCAGGGCTTCAGTGATCCCGGCAGAGTGCACAGACACCGTTCGGCCGTTCGGAGCGGCGAACAGGAACTCGTTCGGCAGGGATTCGACATTACCGTCGAACGCGATGCCGACCCAGCGTGCTTCCTGGTCGATCACCGGGCTGCCGCTGTTACCGCCCGTAATGTCGTTCGTCGACACGAAGTTGATCGGCACGGCCATGTCCACCGTACCTCTTGCCTCTTCGAAAGCAGGCGCGAGCGTCCAAGGCATCTCGTTCCCGAATTCCTCGGCCCGGCCGTACAGCCCGTAGATCGAAGTCTGAGCCGGGGCGTACGTGCCGTTGAACTGATAGCGCTGCACGACCCCGTCCGTGATACGCAGCGTGAACGTGGCGTCGGGTGGCAGGTCGGTTCCGTATACGGCAAACAGCGCCGAGGCGAACCGCTCGTTCTGGACTTCCTCGGACGCGTTGGCCGACTGCCAGGCGCCGATCACTCCCTGTTGCTCCGCCTGCATGGCGCGGACGAGCTCGATGAGCGGATCCGTGCTCGCCTGGATCGCCTCCATGCCACCGTCGATGAGGGACTGACGGTACGCCGCGTCACCCATCTGAGAGGACTCAATGAACCTCTCTGCCGCATCCATCGGCGTTTCACCAGGCTGCAGCGCCTGCACGAGGGCCGCATCCGCCGGCAGCCACTTCTGCGCGAGCGCCAGCCGACCGGCGAGCATGCCGAGAGACTGGTCCATGTGCATCTCACCCGGATCCAGAATGCCCGCTTCCATGCTATCGAAGTTGCGGGGACGCTGGTCCTCGGGCATGGCCACCATCTGTACGTACTGCCCCAATTGGGCTGCCATCTGCAGGTGAGCGGACGGATTCAGGAGATTCGGGTTGTTCATGACGACCGTGGGCGCGATCTGGGCCATGCTCTCGTTGATCTCAGCGATGTTGTCCCACACATCACCAAACTCCGCGACGAGCGCCGGATCCGCCTCCACGGCAGCGCGGAATTCGTTTTCCCAGCGGATCTTTCGGGCCGTCAGCTCGACGTCGCGCAAGCCACCCAGCTGTCCTCGGAACAGCTTCTGGGTGTTCTCGAAACCGAAGATCTGATTCTGCATCGCCCGTCCCCGCTCGGGATCGGCAGCCTGAATCGCGTGCATGACCTCCAGGCGCTGGTCGAACAGGTCGAGCAACATCGGATGCCAGATCTCTCTCTGGTACATGTACTGCGAGAGCGTGATCTGCCGCGCCGTCGAGCCCGGATTACCGGTCACGAACACCAGCTCGCCCTCGGACGCGCCTTCAGGATTCCACTCGAAATAGTGCGGCGTCGAGGCCGGGCTTTCGCCGTCCTCGTCGTACGCCCGCACGAAAGTGATGTCGAGGTCGTACCGCGGGTACGTGAAGTTATCCGGGTCCCCGCCGAAGAAGGCGGCCTGCATCTCGGGTGTGAAGACGAGCTTGACCGTCGGGTAACGGTGGAACTTGTACAACTTGTACTGACCGCCGTGGAAGAGCGATACGACCTGGCACTCGAGACCCGTATCGGCTGCGCAAGCGTCGGTCAGCTCCTCGCCGCGGGCATCGCGCGCCGCATTGATTTCGGTGTCGGACATGCCGGCCTGCGCCACGGCGCGGAGCTCGGTCGTGATGTCCTCGATCTCGATCAGCTGGTCGAGGTACAGGTTGGGGCAGACGAGCTCTTCCCCTTGCGTCGCCGCGTAGAAGCCATCGTTCAGGTAGTCATTCTCATCCGTGGATACGGCGTCGATGCAGCCGCGGGCACAGTGGTTGTTGGTGATGACGAGTCCGTCCGCTGACACGAACGACGAGGAGCAACCGCCCCCGTAGCGGACCGATGCCAGCCGCACGTGCTCGAGCCATTCCGAGCTGGGCCGGAAACCGTATGTTTCCTCCCAGTAGTCGAGAGGTGGATTCTCGAACGTCCACATCGTTCCCATCTCGGTGCCTGTCAACTCCACCATTTCGGCGTGGTCAACCGCTGCCTGAGGCGCGGTCAGAAGGCCGGCGGGCGGCGGTGCCATCTCGGCGACCGGGACCGGTACGGGAGCCGTCTCGGGCGGTGGTGCGGACGAACACGCACCGGCCAGTAAGGCCGCGAGGATCGCTAGATGTCTTACTCCGATAGTGGTCATCGGTCACTCCGTTCATGGGTTGGGCGGGTCATGAGACGCCGCATTCTATCTGCAAGGGTCAGGCCCGCGCGCGGAGACGTCATACCAGTTGCCTCAGCACCGTCTGCAGGATGCCTCCGTTGCGGTAGTACTCGACTTCCACCTCGGTGTCGAGGCGGATGATCGCGTCGAAATCGATGGTCGTTCCGTCGTCCGCCGAGGCTCTGACCGCCGCGTGATCGCCCGGCTCGATATCTCCGCCGATACCGGTCACGTCGAAGATCTCGGCGCCGGTGATGCCCAGGGATTCCGCGGTCTGACCTGCGGCGAACTGGAGGGGCAGCACGCCCATCCCGATGAGGTTGCTGCGATGAATCCTCTCGTAGGTCTCGGCGATCACGACGCGGATCCCGAGAAGACTGGGTCCCTTCGCCGCCCAATCGCGTGACGATCCCGTTCCGTACTCGCGCCCCGCCAGGACGATCAGCGGCACGCCTTCTCTGGCGTAGCGCATGGCCGCGTCGAAAATGGACAGCTGCTCGCCGGATGGGATATGCCGTGTGAATCCTCCTTCGACTCCGGGGACGAGGCGGTTTCTCAGCCTGACGTTCGCGAAGGTGCCTCTCATCATGACTTCGTGGTTGCCACGTCGTGAGCCGTACGAGTTGAAATCCGCGGGGGGCACCCCATGCTCGATCAGGTAGCGTCCCGCCGGCGAATCTTGCGCGATCGCTCCCGCGGGTGAGATGTGATCGGTGGTCACGGAGTCGCCGAGCAGAGCCAGGACGCGGGCCCCGCTGACGTTCTGCAGCGGTTCAGGCTCTCTGGACATGGAATCGAAGAACGGCGGTTGCCGCACATACGTGGAGTCCTCCGCCCAGGCGTATCGATTGCCGGCAGGGACAGGGAGGGCGCGCCAGTCCTCGTCACCATCGAACACGCTGGCGTACTGCTCCCGGTAGTGTTCCGTGCGGACCGACGTTCGGATCGTGTCACGGACCTCTTGCTGTGAGGGCCAGAGGTCGCGCAGGAAGACGTCTTTGCCCTGGCGGTCCTGGCCGAGTGGCTCGCGTGTGAGATCGAGGTCCATGCGGCCGGCAAGCGCATAGGCGACCACGAGCGGTGGAGACGCCAGGTAGTTGGCTCGAGTCTGTGGATTCACCCGACCCTCGAAGTTCC
>JABDQB010000100.1 GCA_013042495.1 Gemmatimonadota bacterium | reverse complement strand
CCTCCACCATCGATCGCAGCAGGCTCTCCGTGTTCTTGCGCCTGTACTGGCGGCCCACGCTGAGGATCGTCGGCAATGCGCCTTCCCGGTCGTGCTTGGAAGACGCCTGTGTCCAGGTTGCCACGTCAATGCCTTCCGGGACGATCCGGGTGCGTGTCGGGTCCAGGCCGTACCGCTCGGTGGCCACTCGGCGGCTGTGCTGGCTGGTGAGTACGACCCGGTCGGCGCTCCGCGCGTTCCGTCGCTCGAGTCGCGTCAGGATTCGGAAACGGATCCGATTCCAGCCACTCTCGTACTCGAGTTCGTCGGCCATGACACCCTTCAGAGCCACGGCATACCGGCATCCCGGCTGGCCGAGTAGACAGCCGTCGAAGTCGAAGCCGACGATGAGGTCGGGATCGAGCCGACGCACCCGGAAGCGATACCCGATATTCGCCGAGATCCGGGTGAGGTCCGGGAGGCCGAGCGGTAACCGGGGCCGGAGGATCGTCACGCGATGCCCGAGAGCGCGCAGTCCACCCGCCAGCCCCGTGATCGCGACGGCCGAACCGCTGCCGCGAGCGCGATCCGCGAACCAGGAATCGAGAAAGAGAATGTTCAGGAGTTCAGAGCTTCTCACGGGGGTGCTGCTAGAGCTTATCGACTCGAGCTGCCAGGATGAAGTCACTCTCTGTGAGACCGTCGATCTTGTGCGTGAAGATCTCGATCTCGACTCGACCCCAGGTGAGACGGATGTCTGGGTGGTGCCCCTCGGACTCCGCGAGTTCTCCCACACGGTTGGTAAAGGCGAGCGCGGTCACGAAGTCGGGAAAGGAGAAGACCTTGTGCAGGTGGTGCTCTGCCACAACCTGCCAGCCGCCCCCCAACTGCTTCTGAAGGGCCTGCAGCTCCTCACCGGCCAGGGGAGGCACCCCGCCCCGGCATGGCACACAGTGTCTTGCCGAAAGCGCGTCGCTCATAGGCACTCCTCGTAGTCGCGGGGATTCGGAATCTCAGTGATCTTCGGTCTCCGAGGCCTCAGAGGCCAGCACGACCCGGTTTCGCCCGAGCCGCTTCGCCGTATAGAGTGCCCGGTCCGCCGCACGCAACAGGGACTTCGGGTCGTCCCCATCTTCCCGGAAGAAAGCGATGCCGAGGGAAGCGGTGAGGTCGACGGGAAGAGGGGGGTCCTCTTCCAGGATCAGGTCATCGATCCTCATCCGGAGTCGCTCGGCGATGCTGAGAGCCAGTTCCCGCTCGGCGCGAATCAAGAGGATCGCGAATTCCTCTCCCCCGATGCGGGCGATCTGGTCGCTGTCGCGAACACTCTCCCTCAAGGTCCTCGCAAGGGCCTGCAGGCAGCGGTCTCCCGCCTGGTGGCCGAACTTGTCGTTGACGGACTTGAAATGGTCGACGTCGAGGAAGACCAGGGCGAGCGGCTCATCGTACCGAGTGGCCCGGCCGACGTTTTCCTCGAGCTGCTGGTTGAAGTGCCTGCGGTTGAACAGGCCGGTCAGGGAATCGGTGATCGCCAGCCGACGGGTCTCTTCCAGGAGTTGGGTACTCCGGATCACCTCGGCCGCCTGGCGTGCTATCACGGTCAGCGTCTGCACGTGTTCGTCGCTGAAGGCGTGCGGCTCAACCGATTCAGCGTTGAAAACCCCGATGATCAAGCCATCTGCAATCAGCGGCACGGCGACTTCGCTGCGCGCACCCGGCACCCCAGGAATGTACGCCTCGTCCTCCAGGCTCTCGATGTCGTGAACGACCTGGGTCAGGCCCGTCTCGGCGCAACGCCCCGTAATGCCGTGCCCGACCGGAATCTCGAGAAACCTGACGGCGGCCTGGTACCCCTGGCCCGCCGCGACTCTCAAGTGCTTCCGGGTGGCGTCGAGAAGCAGAACGGCGGACTGCCCCTGGGGAATGACCTCGCCCGAGATCTCGAGCATCGAGTTCAGCGTGGCCCCTATCGCGCCGGCCTCGCTGGCCAGATTCGAGATTCGGTACAGGGCGCTCAGCTGGTCGATCCGCCGTCGGAGCTCGGCCTGCGCCTGGAATGCGAGAATGCCAAGGGCGGCCTGCGTACCAAGCACGGTGAGCAGCTTCTCGTGTTCCGGCGTGAACGCATAGAGGCGCTCCGACTCGACGTTGATTACCCCGGCTACCCTGTTTCCGACGATCAGGGGAACGACCAGATTGGATCTCGCCTCAGCCAGCCCCGGGAGATAGCGCGGGTCCTCGGAAACGTCACCGACCCGAACAGATTCGCGATTGGCCGCGGCCCAGCCGGAAAGTCCCTGGCCGAGCACGAGCGAGGCCTTCCCAATCTCCGGAGCCTGGTCGCCGTACCCCGTGAGCTGCTCGACCGTGAGACGGCCCGTGTCTTCGTCCAGCAGCATGAGCGCCGCGTGCTCGAAGCCGATCAGCTCACGGGCCCGGTCGAGAACCTCCGCCAGAAGCTCCTCGAGCGAATCGTGCAGACCCAAGGCCCGGGTGCATTCGTACAGGGCGTCCAATGTTCCGAGCCCCCGGCTGCCCTTAAGTTCCTCGCCTGACACGCTTTCTGCACCGGAATCGTTCATTTGAGCAATGACTTTCCAAACGACTTGACCGTTAGAACCGGGCAATCGGCTCGGCGGACGACCTTGTCCGTGACGCTGCCCAGCATGACGTGAGTCAGGCCTCCGAGACCGTGCGTCGCGATGACGATCAGGTCCGCCGGGATCTCCTCAGCGGCTTCCAGGATACTTCCGACCGCGCGACCTTCCCGCACGTGGATCTCGACGTCCACGTCGGCTCCCGCTCGCGAGGAAACGCCAAGAAGAGCTTCGCGCAGGCTGCCGTCGAGCACGGAGAAGTCGGATACCGCCGCCGGCCCCGCTCCCGCGTACACTTCGGGGGTCACCGGCTGCTCGAAGACATGCAGCAGGTGCATACGCGCGCCGGACACCCCGCAAAACTCGAGCGCGTATCGGACGGCGTCTTCC
>JABDQB010000090.1 GCA_013042495.1 Gemmatimonadota bacterium | reverse complement strand
GGTCCACCGCCGGCATCACCGCTATCGCCGTCTGGTCCGAGCTCCCGTGGCAGTATTCGCACTGCATCTGGAGTTCCTGGGTGTGGAACCGGTGATTGAAGGGGATCGGCTGCTCCGGACCCTCGGTCGCGTTTTCGTGAGCCGCGATCGCCTCGTCCGCGGTCTGGCCAGTGGCCGTGTACTCCTTGATCGGGTCGATCCGTGCCGGAGCTTCTTGCGGGCTTCCAGCCGCCGCTGCTTCCTGCCCGGTGGCCTCCTGCGGTGCGCCGCCAAATATGAAAAGAGCAAGCGGCGAGCACACGATTGCGATCACAGCCGCTGCGATAAGCCTGTGGCGTAAGGTCATTGGTCCTATCGGTGTTCGAACGATCTGCGGTGGCATTCGAAATAGCCGGGTCAAGGTATCAGATCTGGGGGTCGGCGCAAGACGACAGGGAAGGCTCCGATAGGCAGGCGGAGGCCTGTCCGCCTTGACCTCCCGAGACGCCTCTACTACCTTCTTCGGTCTCGCGAGCGGGGGATGTTTTCCTTCGCTCGCGAACGCACGTTCGGGGGGCCTTAGCTCAGCTGGCTAGAGCGCTACGTTGACATCGTAGAGGTCACTGGTTCGAGTCCAGTAGGCCCCATCGACGCGGCTGTTTGACAAGGTAGTTTGTAGTAGTATGAAGTAGTACTGGGGGCTGTAGCTCAGTTTGGTTAGAGTGCCGGTCTGTCACACCGGAGGTCGCGGGTTCGAGTCCCGTCAGCCCCGTCCACCCTGGCACAAGGGGGCCGTAGCTCAGTCTGGGAGAGCGCTTGAATCGCACTCAAGAGGTCGCGGGTTCGAGCCCCGCCGGCTCCACTTCTGCCACCGTAGCTCAGCGGTAGAGCACTCGATTCGTAATCGAGCGGTCGTCGGTTCAATTCCGACCGGTGGCTTGGTGGTGGATCGATGCACACGCAGGCATAGCTCAGCTGGTAGAGCGCAACCTTGCCAAGGTTGAGGTCGCCGGTTCGAATCCGGTTGCCTGCTTGAAGGCACACACAACATTCGGTTGTTTGCCTGCTGAGGAACTTCGGGGCGTGGCTCAGTCCGGTAGAGCGCTGCGTTCGGGACGCAGAGGTCCCCGGTTCAAATCCGGGCGCCCCGATTGAGAAGGGTCGATCGAGAGATCGGCTTTTTGTGTAAGAGGTCGCCGGTAGCTCGCACGCTGGCGCGTGCTCAATGTCTCAGCGCGTTGCGCCTCGACTCCAAATCCGGGCGCCCCGACTGCAAAGGTCGATCGAAAGATCGGCCTTTCGTGTTAGAGGTCCCCGGTAGTTCGGTCAGCGTGGCCCAAACGCATACCATCCTGTCCCGCAAATATTCCGTAGATCCCTGACTTCCGCACTCGAACGGTGGCAAGCAACCTGCAATTACGGCTGTGGGCACTACACAGCCGGAGGGACACATGGGCCGAGACCGCAGCACGGCTGTGGTCCTGGGGCTCGAGCCGACGGGCGAACCCCTGACCCACCAGTTGTTGGGCGCGCGCCTGTACCTGCACACGCTCGTGCGGGTCGGGATCGCCGTCGTTCTCGTGGGGGGAGCCCTCGTAGGACGCGATGTTGTAGGGATCGGCGACCTCGACGTTCGCGCGTTCACGATCCTCGCCGGGCTGATCCTCGCCTATGACGGTGTCGCGTGGCTGTTGATCCGCCGGTTCCGGAGCCCGGGGGAAGCCGTGCTCCACTACCGGCTCCTGCAGCACCTCATGCACGTCACGATCGCGCTCGACTTCCTGGCCCTCAGCGCCGCCGTATGGCTGATGGGAGGGGCTCGTTCGCCGTTCCTGGCTTTCTATCTCCTGCACGTGATCCTGGCGTCCGTGCTGCTGTCACCGCGCGAGGCAGCGTTCAGCACGATCCTGGCGTACGGGTTGCTGGCGGGTCTCGTGATCGGCGAATGGGCCGGGGTCATCCCGGTTCGTCAACTCGGGGGCATCACCGGCAGTGCCCCGATCGACGGTCGTTATGCGGGAATGCTTCTGGTCGTGTACGGTCTGCTGCTGGGTTCTGCTTCCTATATGCTCGTGACGCTGAGCCGGGCCCTGCGGCTCGGTGAGGCCCAGATGCAGGGAACGCTCGCTGCCCTGGAGAAGGTGTCCGCGCTCCGCCGCGATTTTCTGCACATCGCCGTGCACAACATGGGTTCACCGGTCGGTGCCGTGACCATGTTCCTCCAGAATCTGCGCGGAGGACTTGCCGGGCCACTGAACGAAAAGCAGGAAGGATGGGTCGATCGAGCGCTGTCGCGGCTGGACGGGTTGTCGTCCTTCCTCACCGATCTCCGGGTACTGGCGACCCTGGAGGCCGGCAGACTCGAGGCGGAAATGAGCCCCGTCGACGTGTCGCCGCTCCTCGCGGAACTGGTGGATGAGTACGGAGACATAGCAGCGGGCCGGGGGCAGACCCTGGAGCTGGAGGCCCCCAGTGGCCTGACGGTGCGGGGGAACGAGCGGCTGCTCCGCGAGGCAGTGGTCAACTACATCACGAACGCCATCAAGTACACCCAGGAAGGTGGCTCCATCCGAGTGTCCGGGGAGCGGGAAGGCGATGTCGTGCGGGTCACCGTGGCGGATGACGGTCCGGGGATCGCTCGTGAAGACCAGCCGCGGTTGTTCGCCGAGTTCCAGCGCCTCGCTCGTCCGGAAGACGGCGACGCTCCGCGGGGCACCGGACTCGGACTCTCGATCGTAAGGAGCGTCGCCGAGGCGCACGGCGGAACCGTCGGAGTGGAGAGCCGACCCGGTGAGGGCAGCCGTTTCTACCTCGACCTCCCGGCCGCCTGAGCTGTCCTAGCCGAGTCGCGCCTTCAGGATGGTGATCAGCGACTTTCCGTCGATCGGTTTCTGGAAGACTCCAGCCAGACCCAGTCCGCTGTAGTCCACGCTGACGGCGAGATCGTCTCCTACCGAGCTCAGCATGTAGATCGGCACGTCGCAACCGCGCGCCCGAAGCTCTGTGATCAGACTGGTTCCAGCATCCACCTCTTCCATCATCAGATCCACGATCACGAGATCGGGCTTCTCCGCATCCCACGCGCGTAGGCCCTCTTCGGCGCTGGAGGCAGCCACCATCTTGAAATCGGCGGCCTCCAGGATCTCACGCACCATGTCCTGGTAATCGGCGTCGTCCTCGACGTAGAGGACTACGTGCTTGCCTTCTGGCATGATGATGTACGCTCCTCCAGAAACTCTTCGATGAAACCCAACGCGGCGGACAGGTTCCGCTGCGCCCGGTCTGACAGTCCTTCACCGAATCCGTCGAAATCTTCGCCTCGAATGGCGAGGACATACGCTTCAGGCAGCGCTTCCAGGTACTTCCAGGCCATGGAGAGAACGGTCTCCGGGGCCAGTGAATGCGTCGAGAATCGAGGTTCGCCGGCGGGCAGCACGGGACGCAGCTCGAAGGGATCCGGACACGAGACATCCGCATCCACGAACACGACGACATCGTGATCGGCCACCGCGGCCGCGTCCTCCGCCTGGAGCTGGTACGCCGAGTCGACATCGACGCCTGGCAAAGCCCTGTGCGCCAGCTCTTCCGCGAGTTGCGGGCCCAGCCCGTCATCCCGCCGGCCCGGATTACCGTAACCGAGCACGAGCACCCGCCTGGGACCGGGCCGCAGCCGAGGTGCAGTGGGTATCGATACGCCCATTTCAGCCCCGCTTTCTGCGATCGACGAGTGCGCCCGAGGCGTCCAGCAGGTCCACCACGAGCGGCATCTGCCCGAGCGCGTGGGTCGCGCAGCTGAGGCAGGGGTCGTAGGCACGGATCGCGACCTCGACGTGATTCAGAAGTCCTTCGGTGATCTCTCGACCGGAGAGGTACTTCTTCGCCACGCCTTCGACCGCCCGGTTCATCGGCTCGTTGTTGCTGGTGGTGGAAACGACGAGGTTCGCCATCACCACCTGGTCGTCGTCATCCACGATGTAGTGATGGAAGAGCGTGCCGCGGGGTGCCTCGATGATGCCCACGGTCTCGTTCCGCCGCTCCCCTTTCCCAACCAGGTCATTGCCCTGCAGGTCCG
>JABDQB010000089.1 GCA_013042495.1 Gemmatimonadota bacterium | reverse complement strand
GCTCTATGGAGCTCGCTCTCACGGACCTTCGGGAGCTGCTCGACGGTGATCGCACAAGGTCGAACAGGAGTGAACCGGGAATGCCGGGCATCGTGGGCCGTGTCCAGACCGTAGTCGGTGGGCAGTGGTCCAACAGCTCGAGTCCCACGGGCACTCAGAGGGAGCAACTCGACCTGGCCTCGGACCTGTTTGGATCCATGGTAGAGGATCTTCGACAGCTGGTGGACGTGGATCTTCCCGACCTCCAGGACCGACTGGAAGCCGCAGACGTCCCGTGGACTCCGGGACGAGGGGTGCCTCGCTGGCCCTAGAAGGGAGCGCGACGAGGTGGAGAGGCTGCTGAGACGTGGGTTCTTCCGTGGTAGGAGCCGCCCGGGAGCGATTGCCGCTGCGCTGGCACTTGCGGGGGTCGCGGCATGTTCTTCGGCGACGACGCAGTCGGCGGGCGGGTTTCGTGACCGGAACCAGGCCAATGTCGAACGTCTCAATCCGGGGATGAGCCGCGATCAGGTCGTATCGATCATGGGCACGCAGGACCTGCCGCGACCGCTGGGAACCGAGGGCAGCGGAGCGGTTCGCACCGAACGGGACACGATGGGCGTGACGCAGGTGCAGCTTCCGCTCAGCGCGAAGGCGCCGGCGCTCTACAACCCTATGCGCACGGGCACTTACGAGGTCGGGGTGGACGTCTGGGAGGTCCTGTTCTACTACGTGCGCATGGTCGAAGATGACGGAGTCGTGTCCGACGAAGAACTCGAGCCGCTGGTCTTGAAGAACGGTTACCTCGCCGGAGTCGGCTGGACCTTCTGGACCGAGACTGCCGGCCAGGAAGGAATCGACCTCGATCTCAGGCCTCCGGTCTCATACTAGACGCGGGCGATGCGCTCCCGGCCCGCGTGCCAGCCGCCTGAGCTGCTACTGGCTGCCCAGCAGGACCTCGATCTCGTCCATGATTCCCTCCATCCTTCTCATCAGGGCCTGGTAGGGCTCGGGTCGGGAGAGGTCTACGCCGGCGTTCGCCAGGAGATCGTAGGGGTATCCGGATCCACCCGCACTGAGGAGGTCGAGGTATGCCTCGGTCGCGCCAGCCTGCCCTTCCAGTATCTGTTCAGCCAGGAACGAGGAGCCGGCCACTGAGGTCGCGTACTGGTAGACATAGAAGTTGTAATAGAAATGCGGGATATACGCCCACTCCAGATCGAAGATATCGTCGATCCGAACGACGCCCCGTTCATGACCGTGGTATCGCCTGATCAACTCCCCGTAGATCTCGCTGAACTCGTCAGCCGTCAGCGCGTCGCCCGCTTCGACTCGCTCGTGGATCGCGAGCTCGAACTCGGCGAACATCGTCTGACGGAAGAACGTACCCCGAAGCTGCTCCAGGGCATGTCCGAGGTAGAAGAGCCTTTCCTCGGCGTTCTTCGATTCCTCGAGCATCCGATGCAGCAGGAGCGCTTCGTTCAGGGTGGATGCGACCTCTGCCACGAAGATCGAGTAATCCGCATTGACGAAATGCTGTGTCCTGTTGGTGAGAAATGAGTGGAGGGCATGACCCCACTCGTGAGCCAGGGTTGAAACCGACTCATAGTCATTATTGTAGTTCATCAGTACGTACGGGTGAACGTCGTACACGTGACCATTCATGTACGCTCCCGATTTCTTCCCCTCCCGCGGGTGCACATCCATCCAGCGCGACTCGAACCCGCGCGAAATCGCGCTTCGGGCCTCCCCTCCCAGCGGGTCCATGGCCTCGAGCACCAGCTCCTTGCCTCGATCGATCGGATACTCGAAATCGCCGGACACCAGGGGGGGATATATGTCCCAATAGCACATGTCATCGAGACCCATCATGCGACCTCTCAACCCGAAATACCGATGAAGCACGTGCAGATGCTCATTGGCCTGTTCTACGAGCGTCCGATACACCGCGACGGGGATTCGATCGGAGTCGAGGGAGGCTTCGAGCGAGCTCGCGTACCGGCGCACCCTGGAATAGAACACGTCGCGCTTGACCTGAGCGTACAACATCGTACCGAAGGTTCGGCCGAATCGTCTCCAGACATCGAAAAACGAGCGAAACACGAGCTCTCGATCGGAACGATCGGGAGCGCTCCGGTAGCGCGAGTATCCGGCCTGATTCAACAGGAACTCCGTGCCGTCCGAGAGAGTGACCATGGGCCATGGCGCATCAGCGTTCGCGAGCATTCCGTAGGCGCTGGAAGGCAACTCCGTGACCAGTCCAGCGGCGGCGATGATCTCCTCTTCGGTGGCACTCCGCGTGTGCTCCGCCCGGCGCAGAATGTCGTCGAGCTGGTGACGGTAAGTCTCGAGCGCCGGCTCGGCGGAGATATACCTGTGGACCGCCTCTTCACCGAGGGAGAGAATTTCGGGCTCCACGAAGCTCGCGGCTTCGGATAGTCTCGTGGCCACCAGGCTGGCCCGTTGCTCCATCCCGGCCGTGGCCCCCACGCGAGTGTCCTCGTGATACCGCATGGATGCGTACGAGGCCGCTCGGTACATCTCCTTCATCACGCGTCCGTGCATCTCCAGACAGGCCAGCAGCGCGGCGGGGCCGGAGGCGAGAGTCCCCTGAAGCGACTTGAGGGATTCGATGCCTTCCTGAATCGTGCCGAGCGCTTCCTTCCACGATTCCTCATTGACATAGATGTCGTCGAGGTCCCAGCGATCGCGGGCGTCGGGAACGGACATTCTAAGACCAGCCTTTCTTGCCGAAGCTCTGGCGTCAGGTCTATCTCATCGCATACGCAAGATACGGGTACGGCACTCTCGTCGGGCAAGGCCCGGTACTCCCGCTTGTGGGCGGCTGACAGCCGGGCCAGGCCCCCTGTCGCTTGCCTCCTACTTCCTGCAGCTTGACGGTGTCGTTTCTTTGCCGACTCCATGCTCAAGCGCGTTTCCGGAGGAACCGATGCAAATCACCGGTCTGACGCTCTACCAGGTCGATCTCCCTCTGCTCGAAGGAACGTACCAGTGGTCCGGCGGCAAGTCGGTCGAGGTGTTCGATTCTACGGTCGTGCGTCTGACGACCGACGTCGGGCTGGAGGGGTTCGGCGAAGTGTGTCCGCTGGGACCGGTCTATCTTCCATCCTACGCCGAGGGAGCGAGAACCGGGATCATCGAGCTCGTCCCAACGCTGCTCGGGCTGGACCCCAGACAGCTCGATGTGTTGAACCGGGCCATGGACGGCGCGATGAAGGGCCACCCGTACGTGAAGTCGGCGATCGACGTGGCTTGCTGGGACCTGCTCGGCAAGTCCGCGGGCGTTCCCATCAGCGAGCTTCTTGGAGGGCGTAATGGCTCCGACTTCATCCTGTACCGCGCCATCTCGCAGGAAGACCCGGACCAAATGGCGGCGAAGGTCGCTGAGTACCGGCGTGAGGGCTATCGAAGATTCCAGCTCAAGGTGGGCGCGGACGTGGATACGGATGTCGAGCGGATCCGGGCGGTCGGGGCAGAGCTCAAGCCGGGAGATGTGCTAATCGCCGACGCCAATACCGGATGGCTGAGGCACGAAGCCCTTCGGGTGGCGCGAGCCGTTCGGGACGTGGACGTATACATCGAGCAGCCATGCGAGTCGTACGATGAATGCCTGGGAGTCAGGCGGCGGATCGACCACCCGTTCATCCTCGATGAGTCGATCGATTCGGTAGCCAGTCTGGTGAGAGCGCACGCGGACGCTGCCGCTGATGTGGTCAACCTGAAGATCAGCAAGCTGGGCGGGTTGACGCGGGCCCGCCAGGCAAGGGACCTCTGCGTGTCTCTCGGCCTCGGGATGACGATTGAAGACACATGGGGCGGGGACATCGTCACGGCGTCGATCGCGCATCTCGCGCACAGCACACCCACGCGCCACCTGTTCACCGCCACCGATTTCAACAGCTACGTGACGGTACGCACAGCGGAGGGCGCGCCCCAGCGCGTCGACGGGAGGATGTCGGCCCCGGACACACCGGGGTTGGGAGTCCGGCCGGACATGGATGCTCTGGGCGGTCCCGTCTTCGAGGCGACTGCCTGACCCCGGTCAACCCGTCGCCCCGGCCAGATCGCCCTCGTGTAGCAGAGACCGGCAAGCGGGGCAGAAATCTGCCGATTTGAGATCCACGTCTTCGACGTACGTCGCCGCATGCATCACGCACGCGTAGTCCTGGCAATGGACCAACCCGAATGAGTGTCCCACCTCGTGCACCACTTCCTTGGTGGTTCGCTCGATAAGGCGCTCCCGATCTCGCGGAAGTCCGTAGTACTCGTTGCGCAGCCGGTGCGTGGACA
>JABDQB010000085.1 GCA_013042495.1 Gemmatimonadota bacterium | reverse complement strand
GCGTTGAAGTTCGCGTCCCACGTGAATCCGTCGCCCTGACCCTCGATGAACATCGCGTTGAGCGTGACCTCGACGCCCGTGTTCTTCAGCGAGCCGATGTTGGTGGTGACGAAGTTCGACAGGTTCGTACCCGCGGCAACGGGAACGCTGAACAACAGGTCGTTGGTGTCCTTGGTGTAGAACTCCACCGAGCCCCAGTAACGCTGGTTGTTGAAGCCGTAGTCGAGCCCGAAGTTCCAGGATGAGGTCTCTTCCCACTTGATGTTCGGGTCCGCGGCACTGGGCCGGATCGTGGACACGAACTCGTCGCCGAACCTGGCCTGCGCCAGCGGGTCGCCGAACACGTAGTCCTTGTACTGCAGGTAGTTGCCGAACGGCTCGTTTCCGTTCTTACCCCATGATACCCTCAGCCTGAGGTCGGACAGCGATCCGGCGCCGTCCATGAAGGACTCCTCCGAGATCCGCCACGAACCGGCGAACGACGGGAAGTAACCCCACCGGTTGCCGTCCCCGAACCGCGAGGACCCGTCGGCCCGGAATGTGGCCGTAGCAATGTACCGATCCTTGAACGTGTAGTTGGCTCGACCGAACCACGAAGCCAGCCTGTGCTCCTGCACGTCGAGGAACGTGCGCTCGAGCTCGGCCGAGGGAATACCGTCGATCCCGAGGAGGTCGGAGCTCAGCTGCTGCGCGAAGAACGAAGGGCTGTCGATGCGCCAGCTCTGGTACGAGTAACCCCCCGTGGCGTTCAGGTTGTGGATGCCGCCGTCCCAATTCCCGATATAGGTCAGGAACGCGTCCCCAAGCCAGCTGAACTCCGACGGATTACCCCGGCTCACGGTGCCGTTCAGCCCGTTCTCAGCCTGTCCCTTGTTGAAAGACGGGGCGAAGAACTTGTTCTCCACGTTGGTCGTGATGTACCCGAAGCGGCCGGTCACGGACAGGCCGTTCAGCCCGGGAAGCTGATACTCACCGGTCACGTTGCCGACGCTGCGGTAGGTGACCGCCTCCTGGTCGACCGTGTTGAGCGCGCCCACCGGGTTGTTCGCGGCGAGCGGATCGTCCCACTCGAAGTAGCCGGCGTAGATGCTATTCGGGTCGTTGATCGGCTGCGTGGGGGCCATGTTCGTGGCGAAACTCAGCACACCACCGGCCGGAGCCGTGTCTTCGTTGCGTGCTCCGAGCACGTTCACCTGAAGGCTGAGGGCGTCGTCGAACAGGAGCTGGCTGTAGGCCAGGTTGAGGGACGCCCGCTCAGTCGTGGAGCGCTTGATGATCCCCTCTTGATTGAGGTATCCCAGCGACGCCCGAAAGTCCATCTTGTCGCCGCCCACCGCGACCGCGAAGGTGTGATCCTGGCCGAACGCCGACTGCTGGACGGCCTTCTGCCAGTCGGTGTCCGCGGTCCCGAGAAAGATCAACTTCTCAGGCGCTTCAGTTGCCACCGCCGTGCGGAACTGGGCCGCGGAAAGAACGTTCACGTCGGCTGCGATCGACGAACCGGAGACGTTTCCGAGGTAGGTTACCGTCGCACCGGACCCGGCCCGCGCCCGGCCCGCCGTCGTCTCGATCAGCACTACGCCGTTGGCGCCGCGTGAGCCGTAGATGGCCGTCGCGGAGGCGTCCTTGAGAACCGTGAATGATGCGATGTCTTTGGGGTTCAGAAAGTTCAGCGGATTCCTCGCGCCACCTCCGGCCGAGACGAGCCCGCCGCCCACGTCCAGCGGAACACCGTCGATCACGTACAGCGGTTCGTTGCTGGCGTTGATCGACGTTCCGCCCCGGACGCGGATCGAGATCCCGCTCCCCGGCTCGTTGCTGTTCTCGGTCACCTGAACACCGGCGACCTTGGCCTGAATCAGCTCCTCGGCGCTCACGATGCGGCCCGTGTTGAACGCTTCAGACGGCACTTCGACGACCACGCCGGTCTGGTTCTTCGCCTCCAGTTCACCGTAGCCGACCGCGACGATCGGTGCCATCTCCAGCGGCGCAACCGCCATTCTCACTTCGACGTCGGTCGTCGTGCCCGCCGTGACGGTCACCTGGGTCTCGAACGGCCGGTAGCCGAGGCTCGTAGCGGTAAGCGTGTAGACGCCCGCAGCCACGTTCTCGACCAGGAAGTACCCCTGCTGCGCGCTGAGAACCGTCTGGCCGGCGACCTCGATCGTGACATCGTTCAGGGGCGCCATCATGCTGCCGTCGATGACGAAGCCCCGGATCTCACCGGTCGCCTGTGCCTGCAGGTTGGCCGCGCTTGCAGCCACCGCCACAAGAGCGATCAAAAAGTGTCTAACCCAATTGTTCATGGCCGACCTCCACGACGTGGTTGGTGTGCGGCGGGCAACTCCTGTCACCCGATCGCCGCGATGAGACAAGTTGACTGTTCTTGGGAATCTCTGTCAAACACAACTTTCCCGCAAGTCAATGTAACACCTTGTTTTAAAGGTATTTGACTCGATGTGACACTTGGGATAGGTGGCAAGAGCCATGCCCGCCGAAGCGGGGCCTGATCAAGGTCAGAAGGGGGTCGCCAGGCCTCCCGGATCATCGGCGACCTCGGGTTCCGCGAACACCCGCGTGATGCGCGGGTCGGCCTCGCGAAGGCGCCGCTCGATCCGCTGCACCGCGAGGGCGACCTCGGCCACCTGGAGGCCAGACGAGAACTTGAGACCGAGCGTCAGGAGGATGTCGTCTGGCCCGAGGTGCACGCCCATGGTGCGGACGACCCGGTCCACCGCATCATCTGCAAGGCAGATCCGCTGGATCTCCCGGTTCAGCCGGTCGGAGATGGCCTCGCCGACGAGGAGGGCTCGGGTCTCATAGGCCAGGAAGACGGCGACGGCCGCGAGGATGAAGCCGATCACTATCGAGGCCGCCGCGTCGAGGACCGGTGCATCCAGCGCGCGGGCCAGGTAGATCCCGACAAACGCCACGACCACGCCCACCAGCGCCGCCAGATCCTCCGCCACCGGCACGAACACGCGCGGGTCCTTGCAGTCGCGTACCCTCTGCCACAGGCTCTTTCCGCTTCCCTTCCCGCCGAGCTGCTGCAGCGCCACCCTCAGCGCCACGCCCTCGACCAGGAAGGCGATCGCGAGCACCGCGTAGTTCCAGGCCGGGTTCTGCGGTACCTCGGGGTGTCGGAGGTGGGCGATCCCCTCGTACATGCTGAAGCCACCCCCGAGTCCGAACAGGATCATCGCGACGATGAGACTCCAGAAATACAGCTCCTGCCCGTAGCCGAGAGGATGCTGCCGGTCGGCGGGTCGGTGACTGCGCCGGTTGCCGAACAGCAGCAGCACCTGGTTGCCGGTGTCGGCCACCGAGTGAATGCCCTCCGAGAGCATGGCCGAGCTTCCGGTGACCGCCGCCGCACCGAACTTGGCCACGGCGATGATGGCGTTGGCGATCATCGCGGCGACTACGGCTTTCGTGCTTCCCGCGGCCATACTGGATTCCCCAGGGCTGGGTCAGGCGAGAGGGTTCAGCCCGACGCGCACGGTGTAGTGCTTCGGAAACATGGGCATAATGCAGCCACGCAGGTCGAGATCGCCAGCGCTTCCCCGCTCGTGAGCTTCGGCGGTGGGCAGGCCGTACTGGACGGGTATGACCCGGAGGCCGAGCGCCGCGTGTCGGCTCACGTTGATATCGACCGGCCCCACCGTGAGCAGGGTCGCCGCCACCGCGAGAGCGGGAAACGCGAAACGCGCATGCGGCCGCCCGCGCCTGAGGAGGGCCCACCCGGAGATGCCGGTGGCTACGAGTACGCCAAGGACGACGGGAATGTGGGGAATGATCGGCAGCCGGCCACCGAGCCCGATGAATGCCGCCGCCAGCAGCAGGATGATGAGGGGTCGCATGATCGTGTCTCCTTCCGGGGCCTCCTTCGGCCCGCAGCGGTGGTGTTGCCTCCTTTGTTGAGTAGGACGTCGGAGGGGACGAAGGTTGCACAGCGGATGGTTGGCCGACCCGGCAGCTAGTCGATCAGGCCCACGCGCCTCATCGCGGCTCGAAAACGCGGATCCTCCCGGATCGGATCGTAGGCGGGATCGCGGAGCTCTGTGAGAAAAGGCGAGCCCTCGTCAAGGGCTTCATCGAGCAAACGGAACGCCTCGTCCGAGTCACCGAGCGCCGCGTAGACCATGGCACGGCGCGTCGGGTCTGACCCCTGCACGGACTCCATGACGCGCCGTGCTTCCGCCTCGTCCCCCGCCCTGGCCAGGGCCAGGGCCAGGACCTGCGTATAGTTCCTGTCTCCCGGGCTGATCTCGAGCGCGTGTCGGCCGGCTTGCACGGCCTCGTCGTGCTGGCCGTTCATCGAGTGGGCGAGAGCGAGAAGAGCCCACGTGTAGCTGAAGTCCGGAAACCGCTCCACGGCCCTCTGGTACTGCGCGATCGCCGCATCGTAGTCGCGGGCGAAGTACTCGCCAAAACCCACGTTGGTGTTGATGATCTGCGATAGCGGGTCGAGCGCGAGGGCACGGCGCAATTCAATGCGGGATTCGTCGAACCGGCCGAGCTCCCACAGCATGATGCCGAACCAGTGATGCGTGGTCGCGTGCCCGGGAACCAGCTCGATCGCGCGTCGCCAGGCCCTTTCCGACTCATCGAACCGGCCGAGGTTCCGGAGGTACAACGCACGGTCGGTGTGCGCCTCCCCCAGCAACGGATCCAATGTCAATGCCCGGTCCAGCGAAGACTCCACGACCGGCTTGATTTCTTCGAGCGTGACCTGGTCCCACGAGTACAGGAGCAAATGCGCTTCAGCGAGCCCGGTGTAAGCCGGCGCGTACGACGAATCGATGGCGATCGCCTCTCGAAACAACTCCACCGCCCGGCGCATGTTGGGCGCCTGCCGGGACGCAAGGAGGAACCGCGCCTCGGTGAGCCGGTCGTATGCATCCAAACTCTCGGTGGGCGGCGGTCGGCTCACGGACGACTCGGGAGACACGAGGGTGGAAGCCAGGGC
>JABDQB010000081.1 GCA_013042495.1 Gemmatimonadota bacterium | reverse complement strand
GTCCTGTACGTGCTCACGAAGATCGACAAATTGAATCGGGCCGGGCAGAGAGACGCCGTGGACGCCGTGCGACGGGACCTGGAGGCTCCGGCTGACCAGGTTCTGGCCACATCGGCCCGGACGAGGGAAGGTCTGGAGACCCTGATCGAAAGCATCTTCGCTCTCGTCACCCCGGAACCAGCGGAGGAACCGTGACAATGAGCTGCGCCGTGGTAGACAGGAACCGCACCGGGCGTCGAGCGGACTGGCGAGTCCCCTTCCTCAGGCGAACGGCCATTGGGTTCACCGTCCTCGTTGGTGCGGCGTGCGGCGCCGCGCCGGCTCCAGAATCCCCGGTCGGTGCCGGTGCGGCAGTGGCCCAGGATATCGGGGACGGGTGGCACGAGTCCCTCGAGATCCCGGGTGCTCGTCCCCTGCCGCCCGCCGGGTACGGCACCCTGAGCCAGGACGACATCACGATCGGGCTCGACGGGCCGAGTCGAAACGTGTTCATCAAAGTCACGCCGCTGACCGAATGGGTGATCCGGATGACTGCGCCGGATACCTACCGCCGCCTGAACGGCTACAAGGTCTCTCGCGGAAAGCAGATACGGGATCGTGCCCGACGAAGCGGAGAGCGAGGCTGGCCACTCGTGCTATTCGTGTCGTTCTACACCCGTTCGGTCGAGGCCACGTACGAGCCGAATGACCTCCAGATTCGAGCCCAGAACGTGGTGCTGCGACCGTTCGACATTATCGCGGTTACGCCCGACTTCAACCGGGAGCGGCTGCGTCAGCAGGAGAGCCAGATCGCCCTGTATCTGTTCGATGGCGAGGTCGATCTGGACCTTCCGTTGGAGGTCGAGTACCAGGGGTCACGCAGCGGTCGGTGGTCCGGCATCCGATCGGTGCTGGATCGGGAGCTCACGAAGGTGCTCGCGCGAGTGCCGACGAACTAGCGACTTCCCGATCGCGGATAGGATCCGGTCGACGGGGTCAGGTGTCCAGCATCTCGTACTGTTTCAGTTTCCGGTACAGGGTCCGCTCGCCGATTCCCAGGCGTTCGGCCGCCTTGCGCCGATTTCCTCGCACCTCGTCCAGCGCGATACGGATGGCCTCCCGCTCCACGTCGTCCATGGTCATATCCGGCGTGAGCCTGATAGCCGGCGTCGGATCGCCGTCAAAGGCTCCGGGGAGCCCTCCTTCGGGGCCCGCCGAAATTTCGATCGGCTCGACCCCGAGATCGATGAGAGGCAGGCCGCCCAACAGCTCAGGATGCCGCCCCCGATAACGCTCGAACTCGGATCGCAGGTCCTCGAGGTCCATCTTCATCTCCACAAGCGTGCGGAAGATGAACTCCATCTGGGGTATCCGCGCCGCGACTGAACTCTCATCACTATCCGTCGTCTCGAGACCCGCGATCGAAGCAACGGCCTTCGTGGGAAGCATGGATCTCCCCAGTCCCGAACGGATCTCTGGCGGAATGTCCACGGCACGAATCACCGACCCGGGGGCCAGCACGACCATCGACTCCACCAGGTTTCGCAACTCACGCACGTTCCCGGGCCAGTCGTATTCGAGGAGGATCTGCATGGCTTCCGGCGCCAGGCCCTTGAACTCCCGGTCGTGTGCCTCGCTCACCTCCCGCACGAAATAGCGGACGAGGATGGGGATGTCGGGCTTCCGGTGGCGCAGCGAAGGTAACTCCAGGTGCAGCACGTTGAGGCGGTAGTACAGGTCGCGACGGAAGCTCCCCCTCCGAACTGCCTCACGGAGGTCCTGGTTCGTAGCGGCGATGACCCGGACATCCACGCGTATCTCGGTGTCGCCTCCGACACGCATGAATCGACGGGTCTCCAGCACCCGCAGAAACCGGGTCTGAAGCTGCAGCGGCATCTCCCCGATCTCGTCCAGGAGCAGCGTCCCGCCGTCGGCCAACTCGAACATCCCCCGGCGCCGGGATGTGGCTCCCGTAAAGGCCCCTTTTTCGTGCCCGAACAACTCGGATTCGAGCAGTGACTCCGGAACCGCCGCGCAGTTCATGGCGATGAACGGCTTGCTTCGACGCGGCGACACCAGATGGATGGCCCGAGCCGCCAGCTCCTTGCCGGTCCCGCTCTCTCCCGTAATGAGCACGGTCGAGTTCACCGGAGCTATGAGGTAAATTCGATCGAGCGCCTCCCGAATCGCCTCGGTGCGACCGACGATCCCGGTCTCGACCTGGAGCCTGTACCGATCCAGCTGCGTGCGAAGCGCCACCTGGACTTCGTCAGGATCGGGCGGAGCCGGTATCGCTTCATCCAGATCGAAGAGCCGTGAAATCCGGTGAAGCTCCTCCGGATCGCGCTCGGGTACGACGGCCAGCAGCGGCGGCCGGGGGATGGCGCCGGAGAACACGCCGGACAGCTTCGAGGCGACGGTCTCGTCGAGGCCGCCGGTCAGCACGAGGGCCATTTCCTCCGAGGCCGGGCGCAGGCGCGACTCGACATCCCCCGGAGACTCCACCATCTCCACAT
>JABDQB010000080.1 GCA_013042495.1 Gemmatimonadota bacterium | reverse complement strand
CCTCGGGCCAGTTTCGATCGAATCCTTCCTCCGGCCACTTCTTCGTCCCGTCGATCCCCATCTTCGAACCGAAGGTGAAACGCCGGGAGGCGTGGTCCAGCACGTCGATCGGTCCGCGCGTGAACATGACGTCACGCTCCGGGTCGATGTTGTTGAGGGCGACCCACCAGGCCTCGGGAACGTTCCGCACGTTCACCCAGTCGTCGACCACGACGATCACCTTGGCCAGCGACATCAGGCCCTGGCCCCACAGCCCCTGCATCACCTTGTAGGCTTGACCCGGATAGTCCTTCCGGATCGATACGAAGACCAGGTTGTGGAAGATGCCCTCCGGCGGCATGTGATAGTCCACGACCTCGGACGACGTCATCTGGAGCAGCGGAAGGAAGATCCTCTCGGTAGCGTACCCGAGCCAGAAATCCTCCATCGGAGGCCGGCCCACGATGGTGGCCGGGTACACGGGCTTCTCCCGCATCGTGATGGCCTCGACGTGTACCATCGGGTACAGGTCCGCTTCCGAGTAGTAGCCGGTATGATCCCCGAACGGACCCTCCATCACCAGGTCCTCCGACGGGTCTATGTACCCTTCGATCACGATGTCGGCGTCGGCCGGCACCTCGAGATCGCAGGTCACCGCTTCGGCCAATGCGACCGGGTCCTTCCGAAGGAAGCCGGTGAACAGGTACTCGTCGATGTTCGGGGGGAGCGGGGCGCTGCCGGAGTAGACGCAGGCCGGGTCACCGCCAAGAACGATGGCGATGGGCATGCGCTCGCCGCGCGCCGCCATCTCCCGCCAGTGCGCGGCCCCGCTCTTGTGCCGCTGCCAGTGCATGGCCAGCCGGTCACGCCCCAGCACCTGGATCCTGTACATGCCCACGTTGCGTCGACCCGTGTACGGGTCCCTCGAGATCACCTGCGGCAGCGTGATGTAGCGGCCGCCGTCATCCGGCCAGCACAGGAGGTGAGGCAGCTCTTCGAGGTCGACCTCGTCGCCGCGCAAGACAGTCGCCTGGCAGGCCGGGGTCCCCCGGGCCCGTTTGGGCGGGAAGCGAGCAAACTCCGCCAGTTGAGGGATCAGCAGCAGTTTTTCCTTGAGACCGGTAGGCGGCTTCATCTCGAGCATGCCCCGGATTCGGTCGGAGACGTCCTCCAGCCGATCCACGCCCAGCGCCATCGCCATCCGCTTCTCGCTGCCGAACATGTTGATCAGGAGGGGCACCGACGACTCGCCGCCGCCCGGCAGCACGGGGCGCTCGAAGAAGAGCGCCGGTCCCCCGTCTTCGCTCTTCATGCAGCGGTCGGCGATCTCGGTAATCTCCAGCTCGACGCTCACGGGCCGCGCGACACGAACCAGTTCACCCTCGCTCTCGAGCGCTGACACAAAATCGGATAGGTCTCTGAAGGACATTCGTCATCTCATGCACGGGTCGGGCCGGCGAGCCAACCGTTGTCCGGCCGGACCGCCGGACTCTAGCTTGCGCCCACGTTATGACGGGCCAAACGGATCAGCAACGTAGGGGCGCCAGAATCTTCGTGACCACGCCGTGAGCTACAAGGAGCACAGCGACAAGGACCTGGTCCGCCTGTGCCTCAAGCAAGACGAGCGGGCGGCTCGGGAGCTCGTCGAGAGATTCGAGCGCCCCGTGTTCTCGCTCGTCTACCGCATGGTGCGCGACCGCGAGCTTGCCGAAGACCTGACGCAGGAAGTGTTCGTCCGCACGTTCAACAACCTCCACAGGTACGACCGCTCGTACAAGTTCTCGTCGTGGCTGTTCAAGATCGCCTACAACCTCACCGTCGATCACCTGCGAAGGAAGCAGGTCAAGACCATTTCCATGCATGGATCGCCGGACGCGGTTACCCCGGAGCGCCAGGAGGCGACGTCGATCTCGCTGGAATCCGACGAGGACAGCCCGGACGCAATGGTCGAAGCGCGGGAGCTGGCGGGCTACCTGGAGGACGCGATCGCGACTCTCCGGCCCGAGTACCGGACCGCCATCCTGCTGCGCCACGTCGAGGGCCGGCCGTACGAGGAAATATCGGACATCATGGGTGTGCCTCTCGGCACGGTGAAGACCTACATCTTCCGCGCCCGCCGGGAGCTCCGGGAGCTGCTGGAGGACCGCTGGGACGATGGAGACGAAGGGTGAAACTCCCCCATGGCGCATCCCGTAAGGCAAGGGGAATGAAGGAGTCAGATTCGATATGAACGCGAAACATCAGGAACGGGTGAGGCACCTGCAGGCGGAGGAGCTGGAGTCGCTGGCTATTCCGGGCGACCATCGGCTCCCGGCCCGCAGCTCTGCGCATGCGGCGGAATGTGTCCGCTGCCAGCGCGATGTCGAAGAGTTGCGAGCCCTGCATACCGCCCTCCAGGCGTTGACGCCACTGCAGCCCGCGCTCGGGTTCACCGACCGCGTCATGCAGCGCGTCCGGCTGCCGCTTCC
>JABDQB010000076.1 GCA_013042495.1 Gemmatimonadota bacterium | reverse complement strand
CCCCTGGGTCAGCTTCTGAGCGCAGAGCGAATCGAGGCTCTCGTGCAGGGCAACCGCAAGGGTGGGGGTGAGATCGTAAAGCTCCTGGGGACGGGGTCGGCCTACTACGCTCCATCCGCGGGTGCCGTTCAGATGGTCGAAGCAATTGCCCGGGACAAGAAGAGAGTGCTGCCTTGCGCGGCGTGGCTCGAAGGCGAGTACGGTCTGGAGGGTCTGTTCCTCGGGGTTCCATGCAAGCTCGGAGCGACAGGTCTCGAGGGCGTGATCGAGGTGGACCTCTCCGGTGCCGAGCGCGAGGCCCTGGGAGCCTCCGCGGAGGCCGTGCGTGGCACCATGGAACTCGTTCAGCTCTGAGGAGTCTGGTCTTGGGGTTCTGTCACCGGCCTCTGGCTGCACGGGGCCGCGCCTCCCTGGGGCGCGGTCCCACCACGGCCCCATGACGTACCTCGAGTTTCTCGGTCGCTGGTATAACCTGGTCTTCCTCGCATTCGGTGCCGTCGGGCTGGTCTGCGCTGCATGGGGCCGGTTGCTGGGCCGCGACCCGTTTCGACTTTCTGCCACGCTCCTGCTCGCGGCCGTGATCGGCTTGACGTGGAACGGGACCATTCACGACCTCGGAATGGGCTCCCCGGCCAGCCGTTTCCCGTACGTACTGCTCGGATCCGCGGCGGGTGGCTGGCTTGTCGGCCGATGGCTGTCCCGTCTTCGGGCCAGGCACTTCCGCCCCATATCCTCGGTGCGATTCAACAGGGCCGGGCAGGAGGGTGTCGAGGCGCGACTCGTCACGCGTGCCGCGGGCCCGGAGCCGGGCTCTGGAAGGGCGCAGTGGCAGGATGAGGAAGGGGTCCTCCAGATCGTGCACGTTCACACCTCGGGAGAGGAGATCGGCTTCGGGCGGCGCCTGCGCCTGGAACGGTTTGACCCGACCAGCGAATCCTACCTGGTGACCGTCTTTCCGCGGCGCCGCGTGTTCCGTCGTTCGTAGGTACAGCCGCGGTCATGTGACCCTCCGATCGCTTGGGTCGTCTTTGGGGCGAACTGCCTCGATCACCAACGATGATCGGCTCTAGCCGGTCGGAGCACTGGAGGACCCAGATGAACAAGCGACTGCGGATTCTCACCCTGGCCGCGCTGGTTCCGATCGGCACGGCCGCCTGCGATGAAAACTCCACAGGTCCAGCCGACGGCGAGTCCACGACCGAGCTGGGCGTGAATGCCGACATGGAACTCCAAGTCGTCGGAGACGCGGACCTGGCAGAGGTCCTGATCGACGATGTGTCTCTCTCGATGGCGAGTCCGGTCGACGGGCCCCCGTTTGGCACGGGGCGCGACTGCCTCCGCGATGCCCGCCAACTGCTGCGCGAAGGAAACGACGAAGCGGCCCGCACCCAGGCACGGGAGTGCCGAATGAACCTGGTGCGCTCCGTGTTCGAGCACCGTGGCGAAGAGGTCATCGACGAGTGGTTCGCCCGGGTTGAGAATCTCATCGAAAGGCTCGGGGAGGCTGGAGACGAATTCGCCAGGCTTGCCGACCTCGAGACGAAACTGAAGGGTCTGCTCGAGGAAGCCTACGCGCTGCGTGACGGTGGAGACCTGGTGGGGGCCGGTGAACGGCTCGTGTTGGCGCTTCAGATTGCCGACCGAATGCGGCACCGGCATCCCGACTTTGATCGGGATCCGGGGGCGGTGGTGCGTCTCGCGATGGCTCGAAGCGGAGAAGCAATCCGCCTGGCCGAGCGACTGATCCCGGAGCCGACGCTGAAGCAGGAGACGCTCCTGTTCCGGGCCGTCGAATTGAGGCGGCGGGCACAGTTTTCCCTGGAGCATGGCTGGTACCGTCGTGCCGTAGCGCAGGCGCACCGGGCGGAGCAGCTGTCGCTCGTAGCCGTCCTGAATGGCGAGCGCCCCACAGTAGAGGATGCCCAGCACCTGCTCGCTCTTGCCGACGAGATGATTGCGGCGGCGGAGCTGGCGATCGGTGACGCCCCAACCGAGGCGCAGCAGCGGCTGCTCCAGCTCGCCGTTCGGTTGCGGAACCGGGGTGCCGAGGCCATCAACAACTGGCAGTGGCGCGGAGTTGCGTTGTTGTGGAGATCGGCGACCACGGCTGCTGTGCTCATTTCCTAGGGGGGCCAGGCTCGCACACGTCGTGGCACTGAAACCAGCAGGAATGGAAGAGGGGCAGCGCGTGGGCGCTGCCCCTCTTTCGTGCATCGGGTCCAGGAGCCGAC
>JABDQB010000075.1 GCA_013042495.1 Gemmatimonadota bacterium | reverse complement strand
GCACGGATCTCCCGACCACTTCTTGTGGCACGAGAACTGGGAGGATCGGGCCGCGCTCGAAGCTCACCTGGCCTCGGCCGAATTCCGGACGTTGCTGGGAGCGCTGCGGGTGCTCGGGAAGACGCACGATATGAGGATCGTGAGCCCGGAGTCGCGTGAAGACTTCGGGGAGCTGCGAGCTTCGAATGCCGATTGAGACCCTGATCGGCCACGTGTGGAGGGGATAGGAATGGACATCTCCAACGGACTTCTGGTCGCGATCCTGTTCGTGACGCTGCTTGGAATGGGGATCGCGCACGTCGTGATGGCCGTGGCAGCCGTAGTCGGTGGAGATCGTGAGAGCCGACCCGACGGACTTCTGGCTGCGTGGACGGTTCTCCTGCTGCTCGTATACCTGGAGCTGTTCTGGCACACGCTGGACCTCCTGAACGTGGAGGAGTGGGCCTTCGGCGGCTTCCTGTATGTCATTCTCGGGCCGATGCTCCTGTTCTTCGCCACCAACGTGCTGCTTCCAGGCGCGTCGGTTCCCGAGGGAGTGAGCGCGCGCGACCACTACCTGTCCACGAGTGCCCGCTTCTTCGGGCTCCTCGCCCTGGTCCAGGTATGGATCATCGGAGTGGACCAGCTGCTCGGAAGCGGCTTCACGGTGGCCACCGCGGCAACAGCGGGAGCGGCCTTGCTGGCCGTGATTCTGGCTTCGACCCGACGTGTTTCGGTGCATGTCGTCGGGACCGTCGTGGCAGCGGTGCTCTTCGTGGCAGGGTTTCTCATTCCGGGCGCCGGCGGATGATGATGCGGAGTCCGACGAAGCGGGTGCTGGCACTCACGCTGCTCTCACTGCTCGTTTCGGGAGCCGGTTTCGGCGTCGCGGCGCAGGAGGCCGAAGAGGTCGAAGTCGAGGGTCACGAAGCGAAGTCTTCCTGGTTACGGGTCGGTTCGTGGCGAAACTGGGTGTTCCGGAGCTTCATGCGGGACGAAGGGGATGACGCGACCACCCTCGGCCTGGAGCTGGAGAGCTACCTGACCTTCGGCAGCACGCAGGTCAAGAACATCGCCTATCTCGAAGTGGCCGATCACCCGCGCGCGATTCCCGGGCAGCCACAGGGGAACCCGGAGCCCGAGACGGGGGCGGCCACCGGAATCTCAGACCTCTTGACGGGCTTCTGGTTTTCGAAGAAGGGCGCGCATCACGGCAAGCACCACTTCGCGCCGGGCCTGGCCGCCCAGTTCCCTACCGCCACGGACGAGACCCTGGGAAGCGGCAAGTGGTCACTGGGTCCCAGCTTCGACTACGAGTATGAGAGCGGCAGCCTGTTTGCCGGCGCGATCGCGCTGCAGATCTGGTCGGTCGGTGGCGATGCGGACCGCAAGGACGTCAGCATGCTGATGATCAAGCCGTTCGTGTACTTCTCGCTCTCCGACCACTGGGACCTGATGTACGTGCCGTACGGGATCTCCGTGTACTGGAACAAGCCCTCGGGAGAGAAGGCCTACGTCCCGATCGGCGGCGGAGGGCAATACAAGACGCACATCGGCTCGCTGGGCATGAACCTGGGTTTGCAGCTGTTCAACAACGTCGTCCGACCGACCACCGGAACCGTGTGGGATCTTCGGTTGCTGGTCGAAATCGTGTTCTGAGTCAACACTGGAAATCATGGAGCTGTTTTGATGAACAAGACCTTGAGAGTGACCGTGGCCGCGCTCGCGATGACCGCGGTGTCCCTGCTGGTCCCGTTGACGATCCAGGCCCAGGATCCCGTAGGCCTGGTGCCGACGGACGCCGATGCCGCTGCGATCAAGGCGCCGGGCTACTCACCGTACGCGGGCCGCAGTTTCCCGACTCAGGTCTTCTGGGGGGATACCCACGTCCACACCAACAACTCGCTGGACGCCCGGGGCTTCGGCGTGATCATCGGACCGGAAGAGGCATTCCGGTTTGCCCGCGGCGAAGAGGTCATGTCGAGCGGTGGCGAGCCGTTCAAGCTGCGGCGGCCGCTCGACTGGCTGGTTGTGGCAGACCACTCCGATGGAATGGGGGCCATGAAGGAGATCATCGCGGGCAACCCACGGCTTCTCGCCGACCCCACCGTCCGCGGCTGGCACAACGCCTTCAAGGCGGGCGGCGAGGAGGCCTTCGCGGCGACGATGGAGGTGATCAACGCCTTCGCGCTCGGGAACACGCCCGAGGTGGTGCTCGACGTCGATTTCCAGCAGACCGTATGGGATGAGTACATCGAGATCGCCGAGCGGTTCAACGATCCGGGCCGGTTCACGGCCATGATCGGGTACGAATGGACCTCCACCGAGGACGGAAACAACCTGCACCGCAACGTGCTCTACCGGGACGACGGCGACGTGGCCCGCCGCATGGTCCCCTACACGACGGCTGAGAGCTTCAACCCCGAAGAGCTGTGGAAGTGGATGGCACGCTACGAGGAAGCCACGGGCGGCCGGGTGCTGACCCTGGCGCACAACGGCAACATGTCGAACGGCATCATGTTTCCCGTCGAGACCAACCCTGCCACCGGCCAGCCGCTTACCGGCGACTACGCCGCGCAGCGGGCCCGCTGGGAGCCGCTGTACGAGGTGACCCAGATCAAGGGTGACGGAGAAACCCACCCGATGCTGTCTCCCACCGATGAGTTCGCCGACTTCGAGACCCTGCAGCTCGGCAACCTGAACCTCACGGTGGTCAAGGAAGACTGGATGCTCCAGTACGAGTATGCGCGCCAGGCGCTCAAGGACGGCCTCAAGATGGAAGGCGACCTGGGGACCAACCCCTACAAGTT
>JABDQB010000074.1 GCA_013042495.1 Gemmatimonadota bacterium | reverse complement strand
CCTCCGGCCTGTAGCATGCTGAGACCCGCCGCGCTCGCCAGGGAGTCGGTGGAGACGACCATGCCCCGCCGCGCGTGCACCGGAGAGGCAGCCACAGGGTATCTCCAGCCAGGCGGGAACTCCTGGGACACGGAGCGCTCGCTCCGGCGGGCTGGACCCGAACAGCCGGCAAGCAAGGCGAGACAGACAGCGGCTGCAACCGGCAAACCTCTTACCAACAGACGGGGCACGGCGCTGTGTTCGTTCACAGCGCGAAATGTACGGCGAGATGGCAGGAATGGCAGGCCGACGGTTGCCATTTCATTCCGAAGCGCGGAAAGTTAAGCAGTCTCGCGCATCGGCCGGACGAGCCGATCGACAGGGTCCTTATCGAGCGAGTCATCATGATGAGAGCACGTTGCCTGCCGCTTCTCCTGCTTCTGTCTCTGGCCGTCGCCCGCGAGGCACCGGCTCAGTTCACGATCGGAGCGTTCGGCGGCCTGAACTCCGCTAGACTGAGCGGAGACGCACCGGATGACTATTCCTACGCAGGAAAGTCAGGGTTCGCGTTTGGCCTGATCCTGGAGCACCAGATCACGGACGACGTGTGGCTCAGCGTGCAGCCCATGATCCTGCCGCGCGGGGCCGGAATCGAGTTCAAGTCCGGGGACGAAGAGGAGCCGCAAAAGGTCGCCGACCTGAGTCTCAGCTACTTCGCCGTGCCGGTCCTTGCGAAGTTCGTGACCGTCGGCGGCAAGGTCTACGTGATCAGCGGAATCAACCTCTCCTTCCTGACGGGCGCCAACCTGAAGGGGGTGGAAGACAACGCCGAGGAAGTCGACGTGAAGGACTCTTTTGAGAGCGTCGACCTGGCGGTGGACTTCGGCGTGGGCGGCCAGTTGCCGCTGGGCCGGGTCAAGATCATGCTCGAGGCCCGGTACGAGCAGGGTCTCTTCAACATCGCGGGGGACGACATCAGCGAGGATGCTCTGCGGGCGCGCCTCAGATCCAGTGGTCTGCAGCTCCTGGTCGGTGTCCTGCTGCCGCTGGGAGGTGGACGATGAGAGCCTCGCGACGACTCCTTTCGACGCTCCTGTTCGTTCTCGCCGCGTCGTCCTCTTCGGTCCTGGCACAGGACTCGGGTGACCGGGAGTTGAAGGCTCCGCACAAGAACGGCCACACGTTCAGTCCGATCTCCACCGTTCCCGATGCCTTCGTTCGCTCGTTCATCCGGACCAACATCGGGATGGCACAGACCTACGATATCGACATTCCGCTGGGCATCATCGACGGCGACACGTTGTTCGCGTCACGCGGCAGCCTCCTGTTCGCCAACCTGGCGTTCGAGTATCAGCAGACGATCAAGGACTGGATCGCTTTCCGGGGGGAGTTCAGGGTCAACGGTCGCCTGGGAACCGGGACGTCGGCCCTTCTGGCGACCGGTGTGTCGGCGACCACCGGGTTCGAGCTCGGGTGGTTGATTCGCCTGCTCGAGACGAATCGGAGCTACCTGTCACTCAGCTTCGACGTCAAGAACACGAGCTTCACAACGGTCAATCTCAGCGACTTCATCAACGACGTGATCGACGGCGAAGAGGCGGAACTGGTCCGAACCACTCCGTCCATGAGAGCGGGCGTTGGACTCCGCTTTACACACGCCTTCAGCCCCCTCATCGGCCTGATCAGCTTCGTCGAGAGCGGGTACGGGGAATCCGTGGACCGACTGAAGGACGACGAGTGGTTCACCCGGTTCGGTGCGACCGTCGACTTCGATCTTGCGGCCGCGAACTGGCTCCCGATCGGACTGGCGGCGGGATACGAGCAGGACTCTTTCCCCGAGGGAGGGGCCGATATCACGGACGTCGCCCGCGCCTTCCTGTTCCGCATCGGCTACACGGGGCGTGAAGACTTGAATCTGGGGCTCAACTTCACCTACGTGACGTTCCCGACGGAAGAACTGGAGAGCCGGATCAAGTCCATCGGCCTCAACTTCGAAATCCGGTACTTCTTCTGAATTCGGCGCCGGGAGGCCCGATGAACGCGGATGCGAGCGGTGAGTCCGTCTCGAGAGCGAGGCGGATCGCTTCGGCCGCTGCGGCGGGACGGTTCAGCTTGCTGTTCTGGCTGCTGGTGGCCGCCATCGCGGCGCCCGTGGTCATCCCGGACGGCCCGATCGTCCGGCTGGCCATCGCGGGGGCGCTGTTCTTCGTCATGTTGGCGGGCCTGCGCGCGATCTCGAACCATCGCGGGGAGCTGATCGCGGGCGTGATCCTCTCCGTCCCAGCTGTCGTCCTGAACACGCTCGGAATCGGACTGAACGTCAAGGTGGCCTACATCGTCTCCCTTTTTCTCTACCTGCTTTTCTTTGGCTACCTGGCTTTCTTGCTCCTGCTGCACACGCTCCGGCAGCATGATGTCGACGCCGAGACCATCTACGCCGCCGTCGACGTCTACCTGTTGTTCGGTCTGTTCTGGACCATGGCGTACTACGCGATCGCCCTGATGAGCCCGGGGTCGTTCCATTTCCCCGAGTCGGATCCCCTGGGCGGGATCCAGGCGGAGCGCGTGGCTGACTACGATCCGGGCGATCTCGAAGTCGCCGGTTATGCGGACTGGCGGGAAGCGCACCAGGACGCCTCTGGGACCCTGATGTACTACAGTTTCGTGACTCTGACGACGCTCGGGTACGGTGACATCTACCCGGTAAACGACACCGCCCGGATCGTCGCGATGCTGGAGGCTATGCTCGGGCAGCTCTACCTGGTCATCCTGGTGGCCCGCCTGGTGGGGCTGTATACGTCGCAGGAACAGGAGAGGCGGCGGAAGGCGACGCCTACCTGACGACCGGGGCTACGTTCCCAGCCTGTCTACGGCGGGATACGCGTCGAAGCCCCTGTCGAAGCTCATGACGGTCTCTATGCCATGCCGCTCCATCGTGGCGAGGTGAACGGAATCTCGCGCGGATACTCCCTTCACGCCGAGCAGGATCTCCTTGGCTCTCTGAACGTCCGCCAACACGACCGGAAATACCTCATCCACGACTCCCAGTAGGACCTCGAACGCAGGTTGAATGGCCTCGTTTCGACCAATGGCGGAGTACCGGTGAAGTATCTCCTGCAGAACCTCGGCGTCCGTCACGAGGCGCTCTCCCTGCGAGATCGCACCCTCGAGCAAACGAAGCGCATCGAGCTTGCGGGGAGGCGATGATCCGATGACATACATCGGGATGTTGGAGTCAATGAATATCACAAGTCCTGGATTCCGTACCCATGTTCGATTTCGTCGAGCATCGATGCGACGTCGGCCGCCGGGAACGCGTGCTCGCTTCCGACCCTGAGTGCAGCGAGTTTCTGCTGCCGACTGCGCGAAGGCACCGAGCTTCGTGCCGAACGCAACGCTCGCCTAACCCACTCGGCGACGGTCGTCTTTTCGGATCGGGCGATCTCTCGGATCTCCGCCATTTCCTCGTCAACCAGGATGACCTGAAGCCGCTTACTCATAGCATGAGTATGTTCAGCTATCAACAATGAGTCAACCGCGCGGCGCCTCTAGTGTTCCCACCTGGGCAGCCATCGTTCGCTGGCGGCGCATACGGTGCCTCGGTAATCTTTCGCACTCAATTGGCAACAGCCCCCAGCTAGAGGTTGAATGGAGCAAGAGACGCGAGCCCTCAGACTTTCGGTCGTCATGAGTCTGGTGATGGCGGCGCTCGGCCTCGGATTCGGCTGGATCTCGGGCTCGAACGCCATACTGCTGGATGGTTTCTTCTCGTTGATCGGCTTCGCGATGGCGCTCGTGACGATCCGGGTGGCCCGCCTGGTGCGGCAGCCCGCTGACGAGCACTTCCATTTCGGATACGCCCAGTTCGAGCCGTTTCTGAACACGGTGAAGGGACTCCTGATGCTCGGTGTGGCGGGCTTCGCACTCGCCGCGAGCATCGACGCACTTCTGCACGGGGGCAGGGAAATTCAGCCCGGCCTCGGCATCGTGTACGCCGCGGTGGCGCTGGCCGGCTGCCTGGCCGTTGGTGCGGCGCAGAAACGTGCCGCGGACCGGCTCGGCTCGCCTCTGCTGAGCGTGGACTCGAAGAACTGGATGATCGACGGGCTGCTCAGTGGAGTGGTCGCCGCCGTGTTCGTGCTCGCCCTGATCCTCGGGCGCACCAGCTTCGCCTACGTCGTTCCCTACATCGACCCCATTCTGGTCATCGTACTGATCCTGGGGATCGCCGCCGTACCGATTCGCACGATACGTGACGGACTCCGCGAGATCCTGGCCTTCGCACCGGAGCCGGCGGTCCAGGACGACGTGCAGCGGCGCGTCGAGGGCGCGCTGGCCGACGTGCCGCTCTCCGCGTCCCATGTCCGCATGATGAAGGTCGGCCGCTTCCTGTACGTGCTGAACCAGCTCGTCGTGAGCCCGGAGTTCAAGGTCGGAAGCGTAGCCGATCTGGACGCCGTGCGCGCGCGGATCGCGGCCGCCATGGAGGGGGTCGAGCCCACGCCCGTGGTGGACACCCTGTTCACGGAGGACCAGAAGTGGACGGAGTGATGCCGCTGGCCGCGGCCCTCTACATGTCGTCGGCCGCCAGCCTGACGGTTGGCTTTCTGGCCATGACCGTGTGGCTGGTCCGCCGCGGGTCGACCGCCTACGGGTGGTTCGGACTCGCCGCGGTGGCCTTCGGGGCCGCGACCCTGGCGGAGCCGGTGTTCTACGCAGCCGATTCGATCGAGACGTTCGTCCGTGCCCTCCGCTGGCAGATCGTGTTCCTCGTCGTGTTCCTCGCGAGCTTCACGTGGTTTCTGAAGGAGTACACGGGTGTGCGGCAGAACTGGCTCGGCTACCTGATTCTCGGAGTGCTCGCGGGTCTCCTGGTCCTGAACTTCCTGTCACCCTACACGCTCCTGTACGCTGAAATCACGGGCCTCCGTCCCATCAGTCTGCCGTGGGGCCCGGACATCGTCTTCGCCGAGGGTAGCGCGCCCGGCTACTGGCCGCTGATCAACCTGCCGGGTCTGTTGATCGTGGTTCTCTTCATGATGGGCGTCCGGCGCCTGTGGCGGAGCGGCGAGCGCCGGAGGGCGGTGACCATCAGCCTCGCGTTCATCCCGTTCGCCGTAGCGTTCTGGGTCGTCGATCCGCTCATGGAAATGGGGCTGCTCGATGCGCCTTACGTATCGTCGTTCGCGTATCTCGCAATGATCCTGGTCGTCGCGTATGAGCTGGCGGCCGACGTGGCGGGCGCGGCGGAACTCAGCGACGAAGTGAAGGAGGGCGAGCGGCGCTGGAGGGCCCTCCTGGACAACGTGGAGCTCTTCGTCACCGAGGTGAATGACGAAGGGCGAATCACCTACGTGAATCCGTACTTCGCCCGCGTGTCCGGCTGGACACCGGCCGAGATCGTGGGGCGGAGCTTTGCCGAGATCGTTCCGAGGGGGGGGCGGGCGGATCTGGCCGTAATTTCTGACGGCTCAGACGCGATGGAAGAAAGCGCACCCCGCGACAGGTCGTTCCTCACTCAGAGCGGCGAGCTGCGGGAAGCGTTGTGGGCCAGCGTGTCGCTGATGGACTCCGGCGGACGCCGAATCGGCGCTCTGAGCGTCGGGTCGGATGTAACCGATCGGCTGCAGGCTGAGACGGCGCGCGACCGGGCGATCGAGGAACTGCAGGAGTTCAAGCGTCAGCTCGAGGACGAGAACCTGTTCCTCCGGCAGGAACTGGAGACCACCCACGGGTTCGCGGACATCGTAGGAGAGAGCGACGCACTGGTGTACGTCCTGCACAGGGTGGAGCAGGTTGCCGCGACCGATACGACCGTGTTGATCGAGGGCGAGACCGGGGTCGGAAAGGAGCTCGTCGCGCGCGCCATCCATCGACGAAGCTTGCGGGCGACCCGTCCGTTCATCACGGTCGACTGCGGAGCACTGCCGGCGAATCTGATCGAGAGCGAGCTGTTCGGTCACGAAAAGGGCTCGTTCACGGGGGCCATGGGATTGCGCAAGGGAAGATTCGAGCTGGCCCATGGAGGAACGATCTTTCTGGACGAGATCGGCGAGCTGCCCCCGGACCTCCAGGTGAAGCTGCTCCGTGTTCTCGAGACTGGAGAATTCAGCCGGGTCGGTGCCTCCCGATCTCAGACCGTCGACGCACGCGTGATCGCGGCCACAAATCGGCACCTGGAAGCGGAAGTCGAAGCCGGACGGCTGCGCGAAGACCTGTTCTACCGAGTCCACGTGTATCCCATCACGGTGCCACCCCTGCGCGAGCGGCCGGAGGATATCCCGCTCCTGGTTCACCACTTCGTCCGCCGGCTATCCGGGCACCTCGGCAAGGAGATCGACACCGTTCCGGGTCCCACGATGCGCCGACTGACCGAGTACGGCTGGCCGGGGAACGTGCGCGAACTCCAGAACGTCCTCGAGCGGTCCGTGATCCTGTCCGATGGCAGCGCGCTGGGCCTTCCGCCTGGATTCGGTGCAGCGCGAGCTGCCAGCCCGGGTCCGATTCAAACCGACCTCAATGTGCCCCTCGACACACTCGAACGCGAGCACATCCGCAACGTGCTCGCGAGCACCGAGTGGAAGATCGAGGGAGAAAACGGCGCGGCCGGTCGCCTGGGCCTCAAGCCCAGCACCCTTCGGTCGCGCATGAAGAAGCACGGGATTCGTCGCGAGTCCTGAATCGGGCCGTTCTCACGACATGTCGTGGGTTCACGAAATTTCGTGGACCCGCGCCCGACAGCACGGCCGGTCGTCTCGTCTCAGAAATACCGTAACAACATATTTGACAGCGTGTTAACGACAGGCTGTTGAAATGTACGATCCTCGGATCTGCCTGGCACGCTACGTGCCCACCAAGCACCTGTCCCAAAGGAGCCGCTGGTGGCTCGCTTTCCCGCTCCGCGTGGAGGTCGACATGAAGAAGCACGAAGACTCGAGGCGTTCCAGATCCTCTGGAAAGCACGCCTGGCTGGCGGCGCTCCTGATGGCGGTTCTGGCGCTGCCGCTCGTGGCGCCCGCCGCGACCGCGCAGGAGGCGTCGGACGCCAGTGCCCGTAGCCTGAACGGTCACAAGTT
>JABDQB010000071.1 GCA_013042495.1 Gemmatimonadota bacterium | reverse complement strand
GCCCTGGTGCACGCGGTCTTCGTAGGCATCGCGGTGGGGGCGATCGTCCGTCCGACACCGATGCTGATCCTCGCGGCGGTCGCGATCGAATTCTGGACGCACCTGGGCGTGGACTGGTTCCGGGGGAAGATGAGCGCCCAGAGTCCTGCGCTGGGGGATCACGATCAGAGTGTCTTCTGGACGGCACTCGGACTGGACCAGCTGGCGCACGTCCTGGTGCTGCTCATCATCGCGGTCGTGGTTCTGCTATAGGAGACGCTGGCTCAGGCCCGGGTCTCGGGTCCCGGCGGCGTGACTTCCAGGAATCCGCAGGGGCACACTTCCACGCACTTCCCGCATTCCTCGCACTGATCGAGCGTCAGCGTGAAGTACACGCCGGGTCCCACTTCCTCGAGCTTGGTGAAGCAGCCAGGCGTGCAGAACATCGAGCACTGCTCGCACCCGAAACAGGATCCACAGGAATAGCAACGGCTCGCCTCGGCAAGGAACTGTTCCTCGGTGATCGTTCCCGCGACTTCGGCGCCGCCCATCTCGACTCGTTCAGCGCCCGTGAGCTTGGGCGCGCGGACGGCCGGCGTCTCGGGCTTGTAGTCGAGCATGACCTGGTCCGGCCCGATCTCGGGCCGCCCGTCCACCCGGCGGTCCGCCTTCACCTCCGAGGGGGAAAGGTCGCGCAGGCGTGCGTGCAGCTCCTCCGCGGCCCGGCGTCCCTGGACGATCGCGTCCCCGGCGATTCCGAGTCCGAGCGCGTCACCTCCGGCCAGGATTCCCTCGCCGGCATCGGTCAAGAGCCAGTTGCCGTCACGATCCAGCGCCTCGAAGCCCTCGAGGATGGGGGCCTGCGAAACCGCCGCAATCACCGAGTCCAGGGGGATCGAGTAGTCGGAGTGCGGAATGGCGATCGGGCGCCGACGGCCTGACTCATCCGGCTCGCCGAGCCTCATCTGACAGGCCACCAGTTCGGTCAGGTTCCCACCCGAGTCTCGCTCGAGCCGGACGGGTGCCGCCAGAAGCACGAGCTCGATCCCTTCCTCTTGCGCGTCGTCTATCTCTTCGGCGATCGCTGGCATCTCGTCCCGGGAACGCCGGTACAGGATCGTGACCTCGGCACCCGTCCGGCGCGCCGTGCGGGCCGCGTCTACGGCCGTGTTGCCGCCGCCGACCACGACGACGCGGGCTCCGAGGTCCACCGCTTCGCCACAATTCACCCCGGCCAGGTAGTCCGTGCCGGTCCAGACCGACGGGCCTTCCTCGCCGGGCACCCCGAGTCCGCGTCCCAGCTGGGCGCCGATGCCGAGGTATACGGTCGCGTGCCGGCTCCGCAGTTCCTCGAGCGAAACGTCACGTCCCACGACCGTGTTCAAATGAAGTTCCACGCCAAGGTCGAAGATGCGGTCGATCTCGGCGTCGAGAATGCGTGGCGGAAGGCGGTAGTCGGGGATGCCGAAGCGCAGCATCCCCCCCGCCTGGTCCTTGCTCTCGTATACGGTTACACGATATCCCCGCCGGGCCATCTGGTAGGCGAAGGACAGGCCTGACGGTCCGGCTCCGACGACGCCGATCCACTCTTCCTTCGGTCCCTCTTCCACACGAACCAGCGGAACGTCGGCATCGATCGCCCAGTCCCCGAGGAACCTCTCCATCGCGTTGATCGCGAGCGGCTCGTCGAGCTCCGTGCGGTTGCAGTGCTCCTCGCACGGATGGGGGCACACGCGTCCGAGGACACTGGGGAACGGGTTCACATCGGCGATCATGCGCCACGCGCGCGTGTAGGCCTCCTCGAGCGAGAGGCCCGTCTTCTCGCGCTGCGCTACCGTGCCGATCCAGCCCCGGATATCCCCGCAATTCGGGCATCCGGTCTGACACGGGGCGGTCTTCTCGACCTGCTGCGGCCTGTACGCCGGCGTAAGGCGCTGAAACACGTCCACCGCCGCCTCGCGCCCCTTCTCGGGTCCGGCGCTCACGGGCGGTTCGCCTCGCGGAGCGCATACCCCGCGTTCAGGTCACGTATACGACGCGACATGGTCTGGAGCAGGTTGACGGCGAGCAGCGGATCCTCCTTGATGCGCCTGAGAAGAGTCTTCTTGTCCACCTTCAGCGCTCGGGCCTCGCCGCTGGCGCGGACGGTGGCCGAACGGGTCTGCTTCTCGAACACCGCCATCTCACCGAAGAAGTCTCCCGTTTCGAGAAATGCCAGGTGCTGCTCACCCATGTTAGTGGCCTGGATGACCTCGACGCGACCCGCCTGTACGACGTACATGCAGTCGCCCACATCTCCCTGCCGGACGATGTCCTTGCCGTCCGCGTAGATCTTCCCGAGAGCGCCTTTCCCCATGGTCAGGACACCTTTCCGTTTCCATTCGTCGGCCGCATCCCGGCCGCCAGATTCAGCATGATATTGCCCAGGAAGCCCGGGTGCAGAGTCCCCTGCAGAATCTCCTTATACGGCGCGCTGCCCGTAAACATGTTCCACAAGAGGGAGCTCATGTGACGGGGAGCGTCGGGGCTCGCTTGTTCACGCTGCGCCATGCGCAGCATTCCGCGCCGCGAAATCTTCGACATCTTGAACAGGGTGGTCGTGCCGAAGATCACCTTGCCGATGGCGTTGTCACGCGCGATACCACGGCACGTGGGCCAGTAGTGCTTCTCGAACGCCTCGGCCGACACGCCCTGGATCACGGCGGTGGAAGCCGCGGCCTTGGCCGTCCGGAACGCAGCCCCGATGCCGTCCTTGTACAGGCGGCTGACTCCACTGTCACCGATCAGGACGATACGGTCGCCGAACGGTCTCTTGCGTGCTCCCATGTTGATCAGGGGAGAACAGGTGCAAACGCACGGAGTCGCATCGGTGGGGAAGCACTTCCGCACCACCGGGTCCTGGAGAAACGTGTGTACCAGCTCCTGGTCCAGTTCGTCACCGAGCATGACCACCGTTACGAACTGGCCCTTCGGTATGATCGCCGCGAACTCGAGGCGTGGGATCGTCAG
>JABDQB010000070.1 GCA_013042495.1 Gemmatimonadota bacterium | reverse complement strand
GACCGTAGCGTGGCTTCCGACGCGAGCGACGTGTTCGAGATCCTCCATCAGGGCGGTCTGAGCCATCAGGTCCAGATTGGCGGCTGGCTCGTCCAGGAAGAGCACCTGGGGTTCCAGCACCATCGCGCGTGCGATGGCCACTCTCTGGGCCTCCCCACCGGAGAGAGAGCGAGCGTCGCGATCCAGGAGGTGCTCGATGCCGAGTTGGACGGCGGCCTGTCTTGCCTGGTGGCGGGCAGATCCGGCGGGTTCACGCCGGAGCCGAAGTCCAAGCTGGATGTTCTCTCGTACCGTTCCAGCCCACAGGTGCGGTTTCTGGAAGACAAAGGCCGACTCGCGACGAAGCAGGCGATCGGCGGCCGCACCGTCGAAGTCCCGAAAGCGCACGGTTCCGCGATCGGGCTTCTGTAGCATGGCGAGCACCCGGAGGAGCGTGGACTTGCCCGCGCCATTGGGTCCGAGGATCGAGAGAACCTCTCCTTCACGCACCTCAACGTGCGGCACATCGAGAAGCCGGGTCCCCGCCCTCTCGATCAGCAGATCGTGGGCGGTCAACAGCGGAGCGCCGTCTCCGGCCGCGGCGCCTGTCATGTCGACATCCTGGCGGGCCGCCGGGGCAGGTGGAGCAACGTCAACAAGAGATTGACGACCAGCGCGATTCCAAGAAGGACGATTCCGAGGGCGATGGCAGATCCGAAATCTCCTCGCCGGGTTTCCAGGACGATCGCGCTCGTCATCACTCTCGTTTCGCCGAGCAGATTTCCCCCGACGATCATCACGGCCCCCACTTCGCTGATGACGGCGCCGAACCCGGCCGCGATCGCCGCCACGAGTGAAAGGCGGGCTTCCCGGAGGTGCAGGAGGAGCGCCTGCCATCGGGTGGCCCCGAGCCCGCGCGCCTGGGTCCGAACATCGGGAGGAACACTCTCCAACGCCGCGAGACTCACGGCCACGATGTACGGCCCAGCCAGAACGACCTGCGCCAGAACCACCGCGGTGGGCGTGTAGAGCAGTTCGAGCGGGCCGAGCGGTCCGGTACGGGAGAGCGCCAGGTACACGAGCAGGCCGACCACGACGGGAGGGAACGCCAGGCCCGTGTTGATGAATGCCACCAGCGGCAGCCGAAGCCGGAACCGCGAAAGGGACAGGCCGATCCCGATCGGCAGTGCGATCAGGACTGCGATCAGCAGCGCCATGCCCGAGATGGCCAACGAGCGTAGAACGATGTCAATGACGTAGTCGTCCCCGGACATCAAGAGGCGCAGGGCCAGCACGAACGGATTCTCGGCCTGGTCCTGGCCACGGTAGGTCGGGTCGCGAGTCAAATCGAACGGAAGCGGTTGAAAGAGTGGTTCCCCGAAGTGGTCGACCCCGTAGGAGGCGATTGCCGACCGGGCGCGGTCGCCGAGAAGCCAGCCCCACAGTCGATCGGCCGCTTCCTGGTTCGATGCGCCGGTGGTCACGATCACCGAGTAGAAGTTCTCGAGGCGCGCGCCTCCGGCCACAAGTACCTCGAGATCGACTGCGCTACCCAGGACTCGCAGGGTAGCCCGGTCGGTCAGGGCATAAGCGCGGCGCTCGGACGCGATCATGAGCGTGTTGCCCATGCCCTGGCCGCTTTCCTGGTACCAAAGCGGTTCAGGCGTCGCCGCTGCGATATCCCACAGTGCAAGCTCCCGTTTGTGAGTGCCGGAGTCGTCTCCACGGGAGAGGAAAGGCGCTCCCACCCTTGCGATGGCGGAGAACGCAGCCGGCCCGGGCTCGTTCGTGTAGAGAGCCCGAACGCCAGCGGGATCCTCGGCGGGCCCGGCGATCACGAAGTCGTTGCGCATGAAGGTGACCCGATTCCGTCCGTGCCCGGCTTGCAGGAACTCGAGCTCCGCCGCCGGGGCATGCACGAGAAGCACGTCGGCGTCGCCCCTGCGCCCAAGGGCCAGGGCCTGGCCGGTCCCGACCGCCAGTACGCTGACCTTGAGGTCCGGATTGTCTTCCTCGAAAAGAGGAACCAGCGTGTCCAACAGGCCGGAGTCATAGAGCGACGTGGTGGACCCCAGGACGACAACCTGTCGCTCGGGCTGCCCACCGCATGCGGCCGCTCCGAGGAGGCAGAACAGCCCGGTCAGCAGCGTCCACGACCGCGTCTGAAGGACCGTCACCGCATTCCGTCTCTCGCGCAAAGGTTTCACTCCCGCCATATGGTGTGATATACTGCTAGATTGCAGCGAGTGTCGGCCGCCAGGCTCCCGCCGGCGAATCACCTGCCGCCGGCACCAGCACCCGTCCCGGAGGAGCGAGAATGGGAATCTACCGCGTCCTGTACTATTCCACCGTCACCGTGGGCAGCGGCGGCCGAATCACGATCCCGCAGGACATGCGAGACGATCTGGATCTGCAGGACGGCGATACCCTCACGGCCCGCATGGAAGGCAGTGAGACGGGTCACAAGCAGCTCACGATCTGGAAACAGCGAGAAAGTTGAAGCACCGGGCGGTCAACCGGGCGCCTGCCCGAAGTTGATCGCCATTGCGCCGAACACGAGGTCGATGTGCCCGCAGCGCACGAACCCGTGCCGCTGCATGAGTTCCGTCACTCCCTTCTGGGCGGGGTACTGCCGGAGCGATTCCGGAATGTACCGATAGGACTCCACATCGCGATGCAGGACCCAACCAGCCAGCGAGGTGGAGAGATCGAGGTATTTGAGATACCAGCGATCCAGCCAGTCCGGCTCCGCCCGTCCGAAATCCAGCGACACGAGGCGTCCGTCCGGCGCGAGGCAGCGCCTGATCTCACCAATGCACCAGTCGAGATCCGGGAAGTTGCGCAATCCGTAGCCAACGAGCACCCGGTCGATGCTCCGGTCGGGAAACGGAAGATACGTCGCGTCGCACTGGGTCCACGCCACGGCGGCCGCTTCTCGCCTGTTCTTACCGGCGATCATCATTTCCCACGTAAGATCCGCCGCGATGACAGTCGCCCCCGCAGCGCTTTGTGCCGCACGAATGGCGAAATCCCCGGTACCCGCGGCCAGGTCGAGCACGACGTGGCCCGATTGAATCTCGGCCAGTCCGATCGCCAGGCGCTTCCAGGCCCGATGGCGGCCCATGGACATCAGGTCGTTCGTCAGGTCATATCGCCCGGCAATCCGGCCAAAAAGCGTCCGCACATAGCGTCGCTTGGAGGCGGGGACGTCTATCTGGCCCTGGATTCTCGTCGCCATCCGCTCGCGTGCCATGGCGCGAAGGATCATGGCATGGCCCCTGCGCTGTCAATGATAGATGAAATGGAACCATGGAACACCGAAACCACTCGGTGAACCAAGGGTAGGAACGCCACGTCAGACCAACGAGAGGTTCACCTCGGAGGAGCCATGACTGCCAGGAATCTGCGGAAACCGCGACGTCTGATCGGCGTCCCCATTCTATTCCTCCTGCTCGGCCTTACCGTCGCGGCGTGCAGTAACAAGCACGTGACGCGAGTCGAGCCGGATACGATCACGGACCTCTCGGGCGCGTGGAACGACACCGATTCGCGACTCGTGGCGAATGCGCTGATCGAGCAGAGCGTCACGGGACCATGGCTCGAGCGCTACTACAACAACAATGGTGGAGACGCCCCGGCCGTCATCGTGGGCGAATTCCGCAACCGCACGTCCGAGCACATCGAGACCACCGTGTTCGTGCGGGACGTCGAGTTCGCCTACATCAACTCCGGGCTCGTGACCGTTGTGGCGAGTGCCGAGGAGCGGGGCGAAGTACGGGGCGAGCGAGACGACCAGCAGGAGTTCGCCCGCGCCGACACCCGGGCCCGGCTCGGTCAGGAGCTCGGCGCCAATTACATCATGCAAGGCGATCTGACATCGATCGAAGACGAGGAAGAGACCACTCGTTTCGGAGCAAAGCGTAACGAGAAGATCGTCTTTTACCAGGTGGACGCTCGCTTGATCGACCTGCAGACGAACGCCGTCGTGTGGGCCGGACAGCACGAGATCAAGAAGTACATCGAGCGGCAACCGTTCGGGCTCTGATCGCGCGATCGAGCTCCAGGCCGGGTCTCGCACGGGCGGGACCCTAATACGGGAGAGAACGATGAAACGGACGTTCCTTTTGCTGGCCCTCGTTGCCCTGGCGGCCTGCGTGCCGAAGAAGGTCCACGAGGAGCCCATCATGGAGAACGACCAGCGGGTCGGGGATTCCTCGACGGCGGTGGCCGCGGCGACGGCTCAGGCCGCCGACGCGAAGGCGCAGGCCCAGGAGCGGGAGGCACTCGCCGCCCAGGCGATGGCCGACTGCGCGCCGGAGGTGTGCGAGGCGCTGGTGCGCGGTGAGATCGCGATCGGCATGAACGAAACGCAGGTGCTGGCGGCGACGGGTACAACCGATGACGCCTGGTCGATCCGATACGCGGGTGACGCGACGGTGATGATGCCGGCGATTTCGCTCAGTCCGCCGACCGACGTGGTGGGCGACGTTGCGGTCGTGCAGCTCGCGAGCAACACGGTGAGCCGGTACGCCTACCGGGAGGCTCAGGGTGTGCGCGTGGTCGATTCCCCGTACGACGCCTCCACTGAAGGTCGGGCGCAGGCCCTCGCCGACGCGTTGATGCGGGAAGGCGACGACTACGCGGCGCGCGGAGATTTCGAGGCGGCCCTCAACCGGTACGACCGGGCCAGCATCCTGACACCGGGCGACCCGATGATTGACTTCAAGATCGCCGAGTCCCTGGACAAGGCTCTCCGGCCCTACGCGGCGCTGATTCAGTATCAGCTGTTTCTGCACCGTCTGGAGATCGAGCGCATCGAAGCGCGGGGTGAGGCCGCGGCTCGTCTGGCCGAGGCGATCGCCCTGGCCCAGCAGCGCATCCTGATCCTGGAGCGACAGGTACCGCAGTAATGTTGATCGACGGAGATCTCGATCGGCCCCGACGCGGGCCTCGGATCTTCCGGCGCCGCCAGCTGCCGCCCGGGTTGGCGGTGGCGGCGGCGCTGCTCCTTTCAGCCTGCCATCTCGCCGGTTCTTTCAAGACCGGGCCCGAAGGTCGATCGATGCACGACACCGACCTTCGCCAGCTGGCGCGTGACGAGCAATTCGTCGAAGCGCTCGACCTGACCGACCCCGATGATCGCGGCGACATCGGCGACGAACTCCTGCGCCTGATGCATCGCGGACTTCTGCTCCACTACGCCGGTATGTACGAGGAGAGCAACGAGGTTCTGCAGCGCGCCGAGGCGATCATCGACGATCGTTACACGAAGAGCGTGTCGCTGGCACTGCTTTCCCTCGTTACCAGCGACCGGGCGCTCGCCTGGCTTCCGACCGACACCGAGCGCCTGATGGTCAACTACTACGGTGCGCTCAACTACCTTGCCCTGGGCGACGCGGAAGAGGCCGCCGTGGAGGCTCGCCGCCTCAGCCGCCTCCTCGAACTGAGCGAGGAGAACGAGTTCGAACCGGATGAACTCGTGATGCGAGAAGTGCTGCGATACTTCGCCGGCTCGGTGTTCGAGGCGTCGGGGAATCGCAACGATGCCGCCGTCGCCTACCGGCATGTCTGGTCTCCGGGCGAGGATGTTGCTGGCGCCCCGCTGCGGCCCCGTTTTCTGGATCTGTATGGAGAAGATTACTTCGAGGAAGATCCACCGGAGGCCAAGCAGGATTTCGACACCGCCCTGGATTCGATCATGGCGGCGATGGCCGACGGCACGAGAATGGACTCCGCGGCCGTCGAGCTGGCTGACGAACCACGGAATGACGGACAACTGACGGCCCTGTCGGACGGACCCCTGTTGCCCGTGCCCGCCGGCAGCGAGCAGGCGCCCGTGATTCCCGACAGTCTGATCGGGCCTCCAAGCCCGTCCGCGTCGCCCGGCGGTGACATCGTCGTCCTCCTGGAACACGGGTTCGTGGCACACCGGGTCGAACGTTCCGTCAACGTGCCCCTGTTCCCGATCGAAGCCGACGCGCTGCACAGCCGAAATTCGGAGGTCCGCTTCGCCGCGGCCACCTGCGTGGCTTCGCGAGCGTTCCAGGGTCGCTACGATTTCTCCGAACTCATCGCGGAGTCGGGGACGGACTGGCGCGGCAGCTCTGGCGGCAAGTGCATCGTTCCGGGAGCCAGTAGTTCAAAGAACAAGTCGGGCGGTGCCGGGCGTGATCTGTACCTGATGAGAGTCGCCTGGCCGGAGATGGTCACCTCGGGCCTTCCGACCGATCTGCCCGTGCTCGACCTGACCGTCGCCGCCGATGCCCAGCCGTTGCAGCTAGCGACCCTGGATTCGGTTCCAGAAGTGTCCCTCCCCTCGCCGGATGACGTCGGAGGGGCGGTCCTGCCCGGTGCGATAGACTCGGCGGCGGAACGTCCCGCCCCGCGGCCTACCGTCGTGCATCCGGGTATGCGCGGGTCCGTTTCGGCCGCGGTAACCGACGAATTCGAGGACAAGCTCGGGGGCATCATGATCAAGGCCGTGGCTCGCACGGCGCTGAAGTACGAATTGGCACGGGGCATCGAGAAAGAGCTGGACAAGGAGAACGAGATTCTCGGGGAGATTGCGTTCCTCACCGCGAACGCTGCCGCTGCGTTGTTCGAGAGAGCAGACACGCGCTCCTGGCACCTGCTACCCGACGAGTTAGCGGTGGTGCGTCTTCGGCTGCCACCAGGCATGCATCCCTTGACCCTCGAGGTGGAGACCGGTCAGGGGGGCACCCGGCTGTTCGATCTCGGCCAGGTAGACGTGCGGGACGGCAGCGTGCAGGTGCTGTCCGCCCGAGTTTGGCCATGAGCCTCACTCAAGGTTAGCTTGCCGGCCTTCATGACACAGTGAGAGGTGGCGCACGAGCGGCGTTTCTGCCGCGTGCTGCCCTGACCAATACGGATTGCTGGCAGGCGAATGATAGGCATCGAGAGAGAGAAGGTCGGACGACTTCCGGTCTGGGCGTGGGCGGTCCTGTCGGGCTTCGCGATCTGGTTGTTGTACGTGTTCACGCTTGGCCCTTCCACGGCCTTCTGGGACACATCCGAATACATTGCGACGGCGCACATCCTCGGGCTGCCGCATCCACCCGGAAATCCCTTTTTCGTGCTGTTCGGCAAGGCGTGGTTGCTGCTCACCGGATGGACC